>DVMG01000240.1 GCA_018715105.1 Candidatus Ventricola intestinavium | reverse complement strand
GGTGCGGCCTTCTTCCCCTTCAAACGCGGGAGGAAGGATGTTTTTCGTCTTTACAATCAGGGCTGAATCCGGGCATGAAGAAGGGCCATCGTCCTTTCCTTAAAAACGATGGCCCGAAGAGGAAGGAATCGCCTCCCGCAGGGGGAAAGCATGCGGAAGAAAGGTCACTGAGCAAATTGGCTTTCATACAGCGTGGCGTAGAATCCACGGCGGGCAAGCAGCTCCTGATGGGTGCCCTGCTCCACGACATGACCGTCTCGCATGACGAGAATCACGTCCGCAGACTGGATGGTTGAAAGCCTGTGGGCGACGATGAAGCTCGTGCGGCCCTGCATCATGCGGGCAAACGCCTGCTGGATTTTCTGCTCGGTGCGCGTATCGATGGAGGAAGTGGCCTCGTCCAGAATCAACATCGGCGGCAGGCAGAGCATCACACGCGCAATGCACAAAAGCTGTTTCTGCCCCTGAGAGAGCTGCCCGCCCGATTCGCTGATCACGGTGTCATATCCATCCGGAAGGCGCCGGATAAAGCTGTGCGCATGACTTTTCTTGGCCGCGGCGATGATCTCCTCCTCCGTGGCGTCCGGCTTGCCCATGGCGATGTTTTCGCGGATGGTGCCGGAAGAGAGCCATGTATCCTGCAGCACCATGCCGATGCTGCGGCGCAGGCTTGCACGGGTGACGGCCCGTGTCTCGTGGCCGTCCACGCGGATTTCACCGGCATCGACATCGTAAAAACGCATGAGCAGGTTGATCATCGTGGTTTTGCCGCAGCCCGTAGGGCCGACGATGGCCACGCGCTGGCCCGGGGAGACATGCAGCGTGAAATCCTCGATCAGCCGGCGTTCCGGAACATAGGAGAAACCTACGTGCGAAAGATCGACCTCGCCGCGCACGCTGTCCAGGACGGCGGCATCGTGAGGATCGGGCGGCTGGGCGGGCTCGTCCAGCAGCTCAAAGATGCGGCCTGCACAGGCCAAAGCATTTTGCAGCTCGGTGATCACGCCGGAAATCTCGTTGAACGGTTTGGTATACTGGTTGGCATACGAGAGAAAACTGGACAGCCCGCCAATGGACAGAGCGCCGCTGACGGCGGCAAACGCCCCCGTGAGCCCGACGCCGGCATAGACGAGGGAATTGACAAACCGCGTGCACGGGTTGGTCAGGGAGGAAAAAAAGGTGGCCTTGAGCGAGCATGCGCGCAGGCGCTCGTTCACTTCGTCAAAGGCCGCAAGGGTCTTTTCTTCGTGGCCGAAGGCCTGCACGAGCTTCTGCTCGCCGATCGCCTCGTCAATCAGCGCGGTCTGCTCGCCGCGTGTCTGAGATTGCAGGCGGAACATGGCATACGTGCGCTTGGCGATGAAATTGGCCACAAACAGGGAAACCGGCGTGATCAGCACCACCACGAGCGTGATCGGCACGCTGAGCGTGAGCATGAAGATGAGCGTGCCCAGGATGGTCATCACGCCGGTGAAAAGCTGGGTGAAGCCCATGAGCAGGCCGTCGGCAAACGTATCCACATCCGAAATCATGCGGCTGACGGTGTCGCCGGAAGGATGGGCATCCAGATACCGGAGAGGCAGCCTCTGGATGTGGGCAAAAGCGTCGCGGCGGATGTCACGCACCGTGTCATAGGTGATGCGGTTGTTCATTTCCTTCATGATCCACTGCGCCGCGGATGTGAGCACCACGCACACCGCGATGGTGACGAGAATCGGTGTGAGCGAGGCGAAATCCACGCGCCCCATGCCCACAAGGCAGTCGACTGCGCGCCCCACGAGGATGGGCACATACAGCGTCAGCGCAACGCTGACAAGCGCCAGCGCCAGCGAGAGGATGACTTTGGGCATGTGCGGACGGATGTAACGCAGCACGCGCCGCAGCGTGGCCCCCTGCGAAGCGAGCGTTCTTTTCTGCTTTTCAGCCATGGTGGGTCCCCTCCTCCGTTTTAAACTGAGAGGAATAAATCTCCTGATAGACCGGGCAGGAGGCGAGCAGCTGCTCATGGGTGCCCATGCCCTCGACATGGCCGTCCTCCAGCACGAGAATGAGATCGGCAAACCGGATGGACGCCGCTCTCTGGGAAACGATGAATGTGGTAGGGGGATTCTGCATCTGCCGGATGGCGCGGCGAAGACGCGCATCCGTGGCATAGTCAAGCGCGGAGGCGCTGTCATCCAGAATCAGAATCTCCGGCTGGCGCACGAGCGCGCGCGCGATGGTCAGGCGCTGGCGCTGGCCGCCGGAAAAATTGCGTCCGCCCTGCTCCACGGGCTCGTCAAGCCCCTGGTCTTTGGAGGCGACCACATCAAGCGCCTGCGCTACGGCAAGCGCATCCTGCAGATCCTGTTCGGTGGCGTCTTCGTTGCCCCAGAGCAGGTTGCTGCGGATGGTGCCCTTGAAGAGCATGGCCTTCTGCGGCACAACGGCGATGCGGCGGCGGAGCACATCCCTGCGCATATCGCGCACATCCAGGCCGTCCACCAGCACACGGCCTGAGGTTGCGTCGTAAAAACGGGGGATCAGGTTGACAAGCGATGTTTTGCCGCATCCTGTGCCGCCGATGACGCCGATGGTCTGGCCGGGGTTGGCCGTGAAGCTCACATCCGTCAGCGATTCCGCACCGGCTCCCTTGTAGCAGAGGCTCACGTGCTCGAAGACGACGCTGCCGCGCAGCGCATCCGCCGCGGGCTCCCGGGTGCCATCCTCCTGAGAAGGCCGGATTTCCAGCACATGGGCCAGCCGGTCGCCACAGGCGGCCGCCTTGGTCAGCAGGATGATGAGGTCGGCCATCTTGATGAGCTCGACCAGAATCTGGCTCATGTAGTTATAAAGCGCCACCACCTGGCCCTGCGTGAGCGCGCCCATCTCCACACGCAGCGCGCCGGTGCGGATGAGCAGGATCACGGCCGCGTTGATGACCACGTATGTCACCGGATTCATGGCCGCGGAAATGCGCCCCACCGCCAGCTGCATGCGGGTGAGCATCTGATTGCGGAGGGCAAAGCGCTCTTCCTCCGCGTCTTCCTTGCAGAAGGCCCGCACCACGCGCACGCCGGTCAGGTTTTCCCGGGTGGCGGATGTCACGCTGTCCAGCTGGCCCTGTACACGGCGGTACATCGGAATGGTGGCCAGCATGATGGAAAACACAATCACGCACAAAACGAAGATGACGCCCACGAAGAGCAGCGCGCAGTCAAAATCGATGGTGAAGGCCATGACCATCGCGCCGAAAACGACGAACGGCGAACGCAGCAGCAGGCGCAGCGTCATGTTGACGCCTGTCTGCACCTGGTTGACATCGCTGGTCATGCGCGTGATGAGCGTGGAGGTGCCCTGTGTATCCAGCTCGGTGTAGCTGAGCGTCTGGATGTGGGAGAGCAGCGCATGGCGAAGCCGTGCGGAAAAACCCATGGCCGCCTTTGCCGCAAAATACTGCGCCGTCACCGCGCTGATCAGCCCCACTCCGCCCAGCACTGCCAGCCACAGGCACATGCGCAGGATGTAGCCCGTGTCGCCTGTGGGAATGCCCCTGTCGATGATGGCGGCCATGATCAGCGGCACGATCAGCTCAAAGGATGCTTCCAGCAGCTTGAAAAGCGGCCCGAGCACGCATTCCAGCCGGAAATCGTTCAGATACACCAGGAGCTTTTTCAAAGACGATCACCTTTTCCGTTGCCCATATCGTTTCTTAAAGAGAACCCTTTCATTATAAACTGTTTTTTTTCGCTTGACAATGGCTTGAACGCAATCGCGCGGCAAAGAGCCTTCTTCTTTCTGCCTTTGTTGAATTGAAGACCGGGGGAAAAGACGCCGCGCGGCGCTTTGCCGGGCGCATGGGAAAAGAAAACCGGAAAGGCCGGCAAAAGAAATCCGGAAAAGGGATGGAGCGGGCAGGTTTTTGCGGGCTCTCTGGAGAAATATCTTCAAGATCCTGGAAAAAGCTTGAGAAACAGGGATTGAAGCGGTCTGATTCATGCATCTTGAGGGAGCGTAAAACGATCCCGAGAAAATTCCCGATTGGGATGGGAAAGGCCGGGAGCATGGGCCGCAGCATGGAACGACACGGCCGCCGAGAAGCGGCCAAGAAAAGGAGACTTACCATGGCATACACCTATGATATTCCCTTCCGTGTTGATTTGGAGGGGCGCGTAGCGCTCGTGACGGGCGGAAACGGCGGGATTGGCGGCATGTTTTGCCGCGCGCTGGCGGCCTGCGGGGCGACCGTGATCGTGCTGGGCCGGAATCTGGAGCGCTGCCGGAAGGTATCCGATGAGATCAACGCGGGAGGCGGCCGGGCCGATGCCCTCAGCGCGGATGTGACGGATGAGCAGGCCCTGCTGCGCGTCAAGGAGGAGGTGGCCCAACGGTATGGCCGGATCCACATCCTCGTCAATGCCGCGGGAGGCGCGGTCCGCAGCGCCATGGTGCCGCAGGATCAGATGGCGGACGGCGGCGAGCGCACGTTCTTCGATGTCCCGGCGGAGGATGTGCAAAAGGAGTTTGACCTGAATATGCGCGGCACATGGCTGCCCAGCAAGGTGCTCACCCCTCTGATGATCGGCCAGCAGGGGGCCTGCGTGATCAATGTTTCCTCGATGAGCGCATTCGGCCCGCTCACGCGCATCCCCGGTTATTCCGGCGCAAAGGCGGGCGTATCCAACTTCACGCAGTGGCTGGCCACGTATCTGGCCCGATCCGGCGTGCGGGTCAACGCCATCGCGCCCGGCTTTTTTATGACCGAGCAGAATCATGCGCTCCAGTTCCATCCCGATGGAACGCCCACGCCGCGCTGTGAAAAGATCATCGCCGGAACCCCGATGCGCCGCTTCGGCGAGCTGCACGAGCTGATCGGCGCGCTGCTTTTCCTGGTGGATGAGCGCGCTGCCGGGTTTATCACCGGCGTGGTTTTGCCGGTGGACGGCGGATACAGCGCCTATTCCGGCGTGTAAGCGGGCTGCGCACGGCCGAACAGAAACAGAAGCGGAAACGATCCCGCCATAAAAGGAGCCGCTTTTCCGCCTGCGGGAAAGAAACGGCTCCTTTTTATCCCCTCCCCAACCTTCATTAAAGAACAAACCGCGGCCGGCCTCATGGCGGTTTGTTGTCAATGCCAAAGAAGTATGCTATAATCCTGGCAGTTTCGCGAATGGATCGGGGCGATGGATGGCCGGCTCGATCCGGGGCTTGCGCGCCGGCGGGCGCATGGGAAAGGAGGGAAAAACATGGAGCAGCAAACGCTTTTTGACCCGGATGCCGCTGCGCCGCTTGCGGCGCGCCTGCGCCCGCAGACGCTTGACGAGATCGTTGGGCAGGAGCATCTGCTGGGGCCCGGGAAGGTTTTGCGGCGGATGATGGAGGGCGACCGCCTTTCCTCCATGATCTTCTGGGGCCCGCCCGGCGTGGGAAAGACGACGCTTGCCCGCGTGATCGCGCACCATACAAAGGCGTCTTTCATTGATTTTTCCGCCGTGACAAGCGGCATCAAGGAGATCCGCGCCGTGATGCAGCAGGCTTCTTCAAACCGCTGCTTTGGCGAGCGGACGATCGTGTTTGTCGATGAAATTCACCGCTTCAACAAGGCGCAGCAGGATGCGTTTCTTCCCTTTGTGGAAAACGGGAGCATTATTCTCATCGGCGCGACGACGGAAAACCCATCCTTTGAGATAAACGGCGCCCTTCTTTCGCGATGCAAGGTGTTTGTGCTGCATGCGCTCACCGCGCAGGAGTTGACGGCGCTGCTCTCCCGCGCGCTCACCGATCCGCGCGGCTTTGGCCGAATGCGCGTTCAAATTTCTCCTCAGATGCTGGAGGCCATCGCCGCCTTCGCAAACGGGGATGCGCGCACGGCGCTTTCCACGCTGGAGATGGCGGTTCTCAACGGGGAAACGCAGGGGGATGCCGTTGCCGTCACGGAAAAGACGTTTGAGCAATGCACCTGTCAAAGGTCGCTGCTGTATGACAAAAAGGGCGAGGAACACTATAACCTGATCTCCGCCCTGCATAAATCGATGCGCAATTCGGATCCGGACGCCGCCGTTTACTGGCTGGCACGCATGCTGGAAGCGGGGGAGGATCCGCTCTTCGTCGCCAGGCGCGTGATCCGCTTTGCCAGCGAGGATGTGGGCCTGGCCGATCCCCGCGCACTTGAAATGGCGGTGGCCGCTTATCAGGCATGCCACTTTATCGGAATGCCGGAGTGCAACGTGCACCTGACTCAGGCGGTGGTCTACATGTCCCTGGCGCCCAAGTCCAACGCCCTGGATGTCGCCTATCAGGAGGCCAGGAAGGACGCCCTTGAGCAGCGGGCTGAGCCTGTGCCGCTGGCCCTGCGCAACGCGCCCACCCGGCTGATGAAAGAGCTTGACTATGGCAGGGGCTACCAGTTTGCACACGATACCCATGAGCGGCTGACGGCCATGCCCTGCCTGCCGGATTCCCTGCGTGGCCGCGCCTACTACAGGCCGACAGAACAGGGGCTGGAAGCCCGCTTTAAGGCCCGACTTGAGCAAATCAAGGCGTTTAAGGAAGCCCACGGCCCGGACGGCGGCGTTCCCGTCCGCTGACCGGCTCGCGTTCCTAAGCGGGCCGTAGTCAGTTTGTTGACATAGGCATTGCTTGCATTCTTGGCGGACGTTTCGCTCCCAACGGATTGCGGGAATCTTTTCTCCCCCTTCGGGGGGAGAAAATCGTTTTGCCGACTGTCGGAGGCTTGCTTATCGAAGCGGGCCAAACAGCCCGGTTCCCAAAAAAGAAAAAAGAGCAGCGGGGCCGGAAGAAAAATTTTCTCCGGCTTGCTGCTCTTTGCGACCGATGCCGCGCTTACGGATTCTTTTTGTCGAAATACGCGTTGAGCGCCTTGACCAGCTCGTCCGCATTGATGCCGTGCACAAGGCTGGCCTCGGCGATGGACTCTGCGGAGGCGTGCGGGCAGTACAGGCAGTGCATGCCGTAGGACATGAATACAGGCGCGACCTCGGGATCGAGCTTCATGACAGAAGCAATGGACATATCCGGTGTAATCATGAAAAAACCTTCTTTCAGAATGGATTGGATGGTTGCACAGCTATCATACACCATCATGCCCCATCTGGCAAGAAAAAATGTGCGAAACCGCGCCAATACGCGCAGGAGAAGGGCGTGAACGCACAGGGACATGCAAACTGCGCGTAGACAGAATGCACTAAATATGTTACAATCAATTCAACATGAATCAAGCCGCAGGAGCGACGCATACGCGGCAGATAAACAGGGAAAGATCCATGAGAAATAACGAATTGAGAGGCCCGACGGCCATTGACACGGATATCATTCCATCCGACAGCGAGCACGTATTTGAGCAGGAGGCGCTCTACCAGGAGGTGATGATGCGCTATCACTGCGCCATTTTGGAAATGCGCACCAAGCTGGAAGTGCTCTCCAAAGATTTGACGGTGCGCTATCGCCGCAATCCGATCGAATTCATTGAAAGCAGGCTCAAAAAGCCATCCTCCATTGCCCGCAAGCTCAAGCATATGGGTGTGGATGTGACGGTTGAGAATATGACGCAATACCTTTCAGACATCGCGGGCATCCGCGTGCTGTGTGCATATATTGACGATATCTATGAAATTGCGCGCATGCTGGCCAGGCAGAAGGATGTGCGCATCCTCACCGTCAAGGATTATATCAAGAATCCAAAGGACAACGGTTACCGCAGCTATCATCTGATTGTGGAGATTCCGGTGTATTTTTCCGACGAGGTGCTGCCGGTGCGCTGCGAGATCCAGATCCGCACCATTGCCATGGATTTCTGGGCGACCCTGGATCATGACATGCAGTATAAAAAGCAGGTGGAGGATGCCGAGGAAATCATGCGCGAGCTGCGGGAGTGCGCCGATATCATTCATCAGACGGATGAAAAGATGATGCGCCTGCGCGAACGCATCCACCGCATTGAGCCGGAACGCTGATTTCGCTTTCTCCCCGCCCGCAGAGCAGGCGGAAACAGGGAGACGGAGTTCGCCCCAAAATGACAAATAAAAATTGGTTAATGCAAAATATAATTGACAACCCGTTCTCGCGACGCTATAATAAAGGCAGGATTCGACGCGGAGACGGCGCGCTTGTGCCTGCCCTTGAAAAAGGACGGCCCTCCTGATATAATGAAAACCCGATAAAAAAGGCCAAAAGACTGGGAGGCGGCAGGTTTGGAGGAGCTGAGGCTTGGCGATCTGGTTCAGATGCGCAAAATGCATCCCTGCGGCAGCGACCGCTGGACGGTGATCCGCGTCGGCGCGGATATCAAGATCCGCTGCTCGGGCTGTTCGCGCATTGTGATGATGGATCGCGCGGATTTTACAAAGCGTGTCAAAAAGATCCTCGCGCATGCGGAGCAGCCCGTCCGGGGCACCAATGAGATCGACGAGTGATTTCCCGCGGCGGGAACGCAATTTAGAAAAGAGAGGCGCATATCCATGGAACAGGAGAAGGGGCCGGCCCGCCCGGCCGCCAACACAAAAAAGGAAAAAAAGGGCAAAAAGGAGAAGCCCAAGAAAAGCCTTCAGCGCGAAATCTTTGAGTGGGTGATGGTCTTTGTTGTGGCGGCCGCGATGGCGTTCGTCGTGCGCACATTGATCTTTGAACCCGTGCGGGTAGACGGGCAGTCCATGCTCAACACCCTGCAGGATCATGAATTCATGATCGCCACCAAGTTTGATTATCTGCTGGGCGACCCGGAGCGCTTTGACATCGTCATCTGCGATTATCCCAACACGGAGGACGGCATGTATCGCGTCAAGCGCGTGATCGGTCTGCCGGGCGAGACGATTGAGCTGCGCGCCGGTGAACTCTATGTAGACGGCGAGCATGTGGAGCAGAATTTTGACATGACGCCGAACGAGACGAATTACGGCCCCTTTACCGTGCCGGAGAACCATTACTTTGTGATGGGGGATAACCGCAACAACTCCAAGGACAGCCGCAGCCCCATGGTCGGCCCCCTGGAGCGCAGCATGATCAAGGGGCATGTGCGCGCGGTTGTCTTCCCGTTTGGCAGCATGCGCTGGCTGGACGGCTGACGTGCGCCGGCGAGGGGGATCCCATCCGCCTGAATTTCATGAAAATCAAAATGGCCGCTTTTCCCGGAGAGGAAAAGCGGCCGCCGTTTTTGGCGGGCCGGCCTTTTTGCGCAAAATTCCAAAGAGGGCCGCAAAACGGCGCTGGGGGTGCGCTGAGAGACAAGATTTATTACGGAATTTCACACAAACCAAAATAATTTTGCGAAAATGAACAGGAAAGTCTTG
>DVMG01000239.1 GCA_018715105.1 Candidatus Ventricola intestinavium | reverse complement strand
TTTCAGCATTTTTACTCCACTCTTTCTGATGAGGCAGCAGCTTCACCGTTCCTCTTTTTAACCCAATCATGGCCTGTTTCTCCACAACAAATCACGTTTATTTTCACGGCCGCGGGGAACCCACCTGCCCTGCATCCAGCACCCGATCGCAAATTGCGCCTCCCAGGCATACATCCCCCTGATAAAACACCATGCTCTGGCCCGGCGTCACAGCACGCTGACGTTCCTTCGCCGTGACCAGCACATGCCCTTTTTCCTGAATCTGCACATGCACATCCTGATCGGCCTGGCGATAGCGGTATTTGCAGGTGCAGTCAAACTCCCTTCCCGGAGCCTCTCCGCGAATCCACGTCGCGTCCACGCCCAGCGCATTTTGGCTGTAAAGCAGGGGATGATCCGCTCCCTGTTCCACGATCAGTTCATTGTTCTCCATGTCTTTATCGAGCACAAACCAGCGTTCTCCGTTTCCGGTGCCGCCGATGCCAAGGCCGCGCCGCTGCCCGATTGTGTAATACATCAGCCCGTCATGCCTGCCAACGATCTTCCCCTCTGTTGTGCGCATGTTTCCCGGCTGTGCTGGCAAAAACTGCTGGAGAAACGGTTTGAAATGACGCTCTCCGATAAAACAAATGCCTGTGGAATCCTTTTTGGCGCTGGTGGGCAGCCCTGCGGCCGCCGCCACGCTGCGCACCTGCGCTTTGGTCATCTGTCCCACAGGAAACATCGCCTTTGCCAAGGCTTTCTGTCCCAGCATGTAGAGAAAATAGCTCTGATCCTTCTGAGGATCATCGCCGCGCATCAGCAGCCTGTGTCCCTCCCTATCCTCGCCGATCTTGCAAAAATGTCCGGTCGCCAGGCATTCCGCTCCCAGTTTCATGGCAAAATCAAGAAAGGCCTTGAACTTGATCTCCCTGTTGCACAGCACATCCGGGTTGGGGGTCCGCCCACGCCGGTATTCATCGAGAAAATAGGAAAAAACACGGTCGCGGTATTCACGGGCAAAATTGACGGCATAATAGGGAATACCGATATGATCGCACACGCTTCGCACATCGGCCCAGTCCGCCTCGCTGGCGCAGACTCCGCGCTCATCCTTTTCCTCCCAGTTTTTCATGAATACGCCGATCACCTCATGTCCCATGCGCTTTAAAAGAAGCGCGGCCACAGAGGAATCCACTCCGCCAGACATGCCCACCACAATTTTCGCCACGATTCGTCTCTCCCATCCTATTGTTTCTCATCCCCTATACGCCGGCCCGCACGCTGCATTTTCCGTGTCGCTGCCTGCGCTGTTTTCCGGGGTTACCCGGCTTTGCCGGATGACGATGCGCATATCCGCACCTCTGTCTGATCCGCCGTACCCCGTCCGCTTCGGTTTTCCAGCTTTTATCCTGCTCTGTTTCGGAATTACAGAAGCGACACCAGCTGTTTTCTGATCGTGTCAACCCGCCGGATCGCCTCCGCAATCTGATCCCGGGCCCGGCCGATACGGGAGAGCATCATCCAGTCCGCAATCCATCCATCGAAAAAATAATCCGCAAAGCCGAGAAAGTCATCCGTCCGCAGATCGGCCTCCACCGCCTCATGAATGTCCCGCATCTCGCTGGCAAAGCGGCGCATGGCGCTCTTGGCCTGCTCAAGCGCCTGCTCCGCTTCCCGCATTTTGCTGTGTTTCATAAACGTGGAAAGGATACCGCCGCCGATCATATCCCATATGCCCCAGTGATCCGCACTCTCCAGATATTGCTTGGCACGGTTCAAAGACCAGAGCGCTTCATCCGCCGCGCCGATCGCTTCCTGAATTTCCGTTTTCCTGTCCTTCATGCGTTTCCTCCTGCCGGGCTTTCCTTCACGCCGCATCCCGGCGCGCTCTCATATCAGCGTGCCAAGCCGTTCGTCTACCGCCTCCAGCATGGCCCGCGTCACATCCTCGATCGGCATCGAGGCGTCCACCGTGGCCACCCGCCTGTTTGCCTCTTCGGCAAACAGGGCTTCATAGGCTTTAAACGTACGGGTATAAAAATTCTTTGCCTGCGTTTCAAGCCTGTCAGGGGCGGATGCGTGGAGCCGGCGGGAAAGCGCCTTGTCCGGCTCCATGCGCAGATAGACGGTGATATCCGGCAGCGTGCCGTCCACGGCCAAGGCGTTGAGCGCCGCCACCTCCCCGGTGCCAAGCATCCGGCCTCCTCCCTGATAGGCGATGGAGGAATCGACAAACCGGTCGCAGACCACAGCCTTGCCCGCGCACAGCGCCGGACGAATCAACGTGCGCACATTCTGGGCACGCGCGGCCGCATACAGATAGGCCTCCGTTTCATCGCACATGGCGGTGTTTTCCGGGTCAAGCACGAGGCTTCGAATCTTTTCAGCGATCGGATCCCCGCCGGGTTCGCGCGCCGTCACAACCTCCCATCCGAGCTCGCGCATATGCTCTGCCAGCGCGTCTTTCTGCGTCGTCTTGCCGCATCCGTCTATCCCCTCGACGGACAGGAAGATGCCTTCCGCGCGCGGAGCGCCGCCGAGCAGGATGTCGGCAAGCTCGCCGACGTTCCTGGCGACATGGGTGGCGCCAGCCCCGCGCAGCTCCTCCTCCGTGCCATAGCCATACGCTACGCCGATGGTATCCATGCCGTTCGCCCGGCCGCCCTCCACGTCATAGCGGCGGTCCCCAACCATGACCGGCACGCCGCCGAGCATCTGCATGGCCCGCGCGATGATTTCTTCCTTGCCCGCGTGTGTGCCGTCCAGTCCGGGGCCGATCACCGCATCCAGGTACGGCGCCAGCCCAAACTTTTTCGCAATGCGCTCTGCAAAAACCTGCGGCTTTGCGGTTGCAATGGCCACTTTTGCGCCGTTTTTCTTCAGGCTGCGCAACAGATGGGGAATCCCGGTGTAAACCTCATTTTCCGCCCATCCAATCGCGGAAAATCGCTCGCGGTAATAGACCTGCGCCTGCCTGGCCTGCGCATCGTCCATGCCCACGACCTCGCGGAAGGACACGTACAGCGGCGGCCCGATAAAGGCCTTGAACTGCTCCTGTGTAAAACCTGTGAAGCCCAGCTTCTCCGCCGCATAAAGCGCGCTCTTTGTGATGCCCGCCTCCGAGCGGGTCAGTGTGCCGTCCAGATCCAATAAAATAGTCGTATATCTCATGGTTTCCTCTGCTTTATCGCTGTCTGCGGCGGCGCGTGCGCGGCCCGCCCTGTTCTTCCCGGTTCCCTGCGTCTTGCGCATCCGGCTTCCCGTCCGGCGTGCGCCCGTTTCCTCCGGCCCCTTTTTTCTCTTTTTTCCCTTTTTCTTCGCGCGCCAGCCCGGCATGGGCCTTTGCCTCCCTTTGGCGCGCCAGCTCTTCTTTTGCCCAGATGACATCGTCTGCACGGATCAGCGGTTCCACATAGGGGTACAGATCCGGAAACGCGCGCTGAAGCGCCCGGGCATAAAGCGTGGTCCGCTTCGGCCGGGCAATGCGCTCATCCCAGCCGAATGAATCGCCAAGCGCCTGCTTGAGCGCCTTGACCATGTCTTCGTCCGGGCGGAACACGCAGGCCCGCATGCGCCCATTTTCCCGATAAACCGCCACATATCCCACTTCCGCGTGGATTCCTTCGCCCGCGATCCGGCGCGCCAGCCTGGCGGACAGGAGGCTTGCGCCAAACGCCACGCGGATGCGCACCGGGGGACGCGCCGCCGGGTCCATCACCGTCACCTGCCGGTAACACAGATGCAGCCGTTCCCCGGCCTTGACAGGCCGCACGCTCACCAGCTCGCCGAACGGGATTTCAATCACGGTGGTCGTGCTGTCCCCCAGCTGACGCTGCAAAATGAGGGTACCCGTCTTGAGCGTGTATACATAGCTGGCCACGGTTCGTTTCATAAACCTGACCAGCAGCCAGACAGCATACAGATAAAACAGCGTGTTGATCAGCCCCACGCCCGTGGCCGTGATCATCCAGTTGCACAGGATCTGAGCAATCGCAAGCCTGATCATCATGCCGGCCACGGCGAGGAGGAACGCCTTGCCCGTCATCCTCTCCGGCCTGTCCTGCTGTCTGGCGATAATCTCTTCCATGCGGTTTTCCTCCGTGTGTCCGTCTCATTCCATCAGGCCGCTTTGATCAAGGAAATCCTGCTGGGCCTGCATATATGCATCCAGCATCTGGGCCGTCCGGTTGATCTGATCCTCGTCTGTCTCCCCGGCTGCCAGCACATCCAGCAGCGCCTCAAAGGCGTCGTCATCATCATACACGCCTTCCCCCATCAGCCCCTGTTCATCGAGCACGCCCGTGTCCGACATATAGCGCATATCGGCCTGCACGGCCCTTTGCACAAACGCGGCCAGCTCTTCGTCTTTTCCGCGTATGCCCGCTCTGCGCATGGCGCGCACGATAAAGGGCAGCGCCGCGTCTATGTCGTATCCCTGCATCCACATGGTCTTTCCTCCGTCCGTGATCTGAGCCTTTTTGCCCGTCGTGCGTTCCGCTGTTCGCCCGCCTCACGCCTCGCTTTCAACCAGGGCGCTGTATTCCATGATCAGCTCAGCAAAATAGTCAAGCGCCTGGCATACCGGTTCGGGGGTGGACATATCGACCCCCGCGACGCGCAGTTCCTCAAGGGGCGGCATGCTTCCGCCCAGGGTGAGAAAACGGCGGTAATCCGCCCTCTTCTGAGGATCCCCGCTGAGGATCCCGCGAACCAGCGCAACGGCCGCGCAGAAACCCGTGGCATATTTATAAACATAGAAGGGGCTGTAAAAATGCGGGATGCGCATCCATTCGTTCTGCACATCGCGATCCACCTTGCAGCTTCGGCCATAGTAACGCCGGTTGAGGTCATAATACAGCGCGCACAGCCGCTCGCGTGTCAGGCTCTCCCCTTGCTCGGCCAAGCGATGCGCGTCGCGCTCAAACTCGGCAAACAGGGTCTGACGGAAAACCGTGGTGCGGAAATGCTCCAGCAGCGAGCCGATCAGGGCGATCTGCGCCTGCCTGTTTCCAGCATATTCGGCGCGCAGGTGTTCGCTCAGCAGAATCTCGTTGCATGTCGAGGCGACCTCCGCAACAAAGATGGTGTAATCCGCCTTGGCATAGGGCTGCGCCTTGGAGGAGTAGAAGGTATGCATGGCGTGGCCCATTTCGTGGCACAGGGTGGACAGGCCGTCGTATGTGGGCTTGTGATTGAGCAGCACATAGGGCGTGGTCCACGGCGCGCCGGAACAGCTGTACGCGCCGGAGCGCTTATTCTTCGTCTCGTAAACGTCTATCCAGCGCTCGCTGAGCGCGCGGGAGGCATCCCGGACGTAATCCTCTCCAAGCGGCGCTACCGCCTTCAGGAAGATCTCAAACGCCTCCTCGATATCCGGGGAGATGTCAAACCCCTGTTCCGGTTCCGCATACAGGTCATACAGGTGCAAAACAGGCACGCCCAGCTGCTTTTTGCGCACGGCAAGATAGGCATCCAGGGTGCCGATGCCACTGTGTACCGCCTCAATCAGGCTGTCATACACGGCCTCCTCAATCTCATCCGGATAAAGGGCCGCCTCGCGTGCGCTCGCATAGCCGCGCGCCCTGGCGGCAAACAGATCGGCCTTGACCTGCCCGGCGTACAGCGCGGCGAACGTATTGCCCATCCGCCCGTATCCGGCCATGATGTTCCCATATGCACTCCGGCGTACGGCACGCTGCGGGCTTGAAAGCAGCTGCAAAAGCCCCGCGTCGGTCAGCGGCACCTTTTCCCCATTCTCCCCGCGCGTTCTGCCCAGATCCAGATCCGCGCCGGCGAGCATTTCGTAGGCCTGGTCCGGCACATTGGCCACCTCGCCGGCCATGGCCAGCAGCTGCTCTTCCCGCGCGGAAAGCGTGTGGGGCTTCATGCGCAGCACACCCTTTAAAAAGGCGTCATAATCGGCAAAAGCCGGGCTTTGCATCATTTTTTCCAGGACGCCGTCCGGCAGGGCGGTCAGCTCCGGGGTGAGGAAGGCGCTCTGCGCGCTCACCTCATTGGCCAGCGTTGCGGCGCGGCTGTACATCGCCTGATACCGGCCCACCGTGCTGTCCTCATTTTGGCGCATCATGGCGTAGGTGTAAAGCGCTTCGGTGCGGCGGGCTATCTCCATGTATGCGTCAAGCGCGCCGAGCACGGCCTCCTCGCCGCCGCTCAGCGTTCCCGCCCGGCCGGAAAATGCGCGCGCATCCGCCTGCACAGCCGCAAACATCGCCTCCCATGCCTCGTTGCTTTCAAAAATCCGGGTCAGATCCCATGTATACTTTTTCTCCACCTCGCCGCGTGTGCGGACCGGCTCCATGCTCTTTTCCATGCTTTGAATCCTCCCTGCCTTTCTGCCGTCAAAAGCGGCCCCGTTCTTCGCGCGCACAGCGCTTAAAAGCCGGGCGGACGTTTCGCGTTGTCCGCCCGGCGCGGCTTTCAGTTTTTCAGGCTCTGCAGCGGCGCGGGAATCCGCCCGCCGCGGGCGATAAACGCGTCCGAGGAATAGGGGCTTACGCGCATGACCGGCGCCCGGCCAAACAGCCCGCCGAATTCCACCTCGTCGCCGACCGTCTTGCCCGGCGCGGGAATGATGCGCACGGCCGTCGTCTTGCTGTTAACCATGCCGATGGCCGCCTCATCCGCGATGATGGCCGCGATGGTGGAGGCCGGCGTATCGCCCGGCACGGCGATCATATCCAGGCCGACGGAACACACGCATGTCATCGCTTCCAGCTTTTCCAGGCTGAGCGCGCCGCACGCCGCGGCGTGAATCATCCCGATATCCTCGCTGACGGGAATAAACGCGCCCGAAAGGCCGCCCACGTGGCTGGAGGCCATCACGCCGCCCTTTTTGACCGCGTCATTGAGCAGCGCCAGCGCCGCCGTTGTGCCGTGGCACCCGCACATCTCAAGGCCCATTTCCTCCAGAATATGCGCCACGGAATCGCCCATGGCCGGCGTAGGCGCAAGGGAAAGATCCACAATGCCAAACGGCACCCCCAGCCTTGCAGACGCCTCCCTGGCAATGAGCTGCCCGACGCGGGTGATCTTGAAGGCCGTCCGCTTGATCGTCTCGGCCACTACGTCAAAGGGCTGGCCTTTGGCCTCCTTTTCGAGCGCGCGCTTGACCACGCCGGGGCCGGAGATGCCCACATTGATGCAACAGTCCCCCTCGCCCGGTCCATGGAACGCGCCGGCCATAAAGGGATTGTCCTCCACAGCGTTTGCAAAAACGACGAGCTTCATGCAGCCGGATGCATCGCTTTCCCGCGTCGCCTGTGCGATATCCAAAATCGCCTGCCCGCACAGGCGCACAGCGTCCATGTCGATGCCCGCGCGGGTAGAGGCCACGTTGACGGATGCGCACACGCGCTCGGTGGTGGACAGCGCTTCCGGCAGGGAAGCGATCAGCGCGCGGTCCGTCGCGGTCATCCCCTTCTGCACAAGCGCGGTATAGCCGCCGATGTAATTGACGCCGGTCTCCCTGGCCGCCGCATCCATGGCGCGCGCCGCCACGACCGGGTCGCCGCAGGCCGCCGCCACAAGGCTTATCGGCGTCACAGAAATACGCTTGTTGACAATCGGGATGCCGAATTCACGCTCTAGCTCCTCGCCCGTCCTGACCAGATGCTCTGCCTGCCTGGTGATGCGGTCGTATATATTTTGATAGAGCCGTTTTTTATCCGGGTGCGCGCATGCATACAGCGAGATCCCCATCGTAATGGTGCGGATGTCCAGCTTTTCCTGTGTGATCATGTGCACCGTTTGAAGAATTTCCGATGTGTTGATCATGCCATCCTCCATCAGATGCGGTGCATCGCGTCAAAGATTTCGCTGCGCTGGATGCGGATCTCCAGGCCAAGCTGCGCGCCGGCCTGCGCAAGCTCGTCGCTCAGCGCCTCAAAGCGGGAAAGGGAGATATCCACGATCATCATCATGTTGAACATGCCGGAGAGCACCGTCTGCGAGATATCCAAAATGTTCGCGTCATGACGGGCCAGCGCCGCGCTCACGCGCGCAATGATGCCGATGGTGTCGTTGCCCACCACGGTGACAACGGCCGTATTCTTTTTTTCCATGCAGTCCTCCTGTGGGGTTGTAAAGGGCGCGCGGCTCTGCCGCCGCCCGGCAATCGTTGGCATCGTCCATTGTACCGCCGCGCAGGCCAAAAAGCAACCCGTCACGCCTCCCGGATCACACGAAGGCAGGCTTCTGCCACCTCGGCGGGCGAAGCGCAGAGGCAGTCCGCGCCGGAAAGCTCCTGCGTCGTTCCCATGCCGTATGTGACGCCGATGGCATAGGCGCCTGCCTTCCGCGCCTGAAGGATATCCGTCACGCGGTCTCCGACGCAGATCACGCGCCGGGCCCCCGTCTGTTCCGCCCACATGCTCATGCGCTGCGCCTTGCTCACCCCGCTGACAAAGCCGCTGTGCAGGCTGATATACGGCGCGATGCCGAATGCATCCATGCATGCCTCGCAGTATCGTTCGGTGCCGTTTGTCAGGATGGACAGGCGCGCCCAAGGCGCCAGAGCCATGAGCATATCCTCCGTGCCGGGAAACATGCGGCCTATGCTGCGCACCAGCTCCACATCCGTCTCATCCACCAGGCGGTCATACATTCCGCGCCGGTCGGGGCCGATCCCCATCACGCGGCAGATTTCATCGGCATCCGGTCCGTTAAAGCTGTCCGCCTGCTCGTCGGTGATCTCTCCGCAGCCCATCAGGGCGAATACGCGCTTAAAGCTGATGCGCGCCAGCTCGCGGCTGTCTGCAAGGGTGCCGTCCAGATCAAACACGATGAGCACGGGATGCGCCGCCGCCAGCACCTGCGCCCCGCATGCGGGCGAGACGCCTGTGCACGCAGACGTACCATTCATGGCTGCTATCCTCCCTTTTTTCAGCAGAATCTCTGCTTTTTATGCTCAAATCCACCACTTTTTTGCGCAAAAAGAGCCTTTCGACCGTTTTCGACAATCCTTTCTGTTGAATTCGGCCGCGTTGTCTGTTATGCTAACCTTATACCGTATGGAAAGGAGCGCGTGCATGCATTCACCGCTGTCAAATATCACCAATCACCGCAGGAGGCTTGAAGCCGCGCTTCTGCGCCCCGGTTCATCGCCGGAGGAGCTGCTGGCCATGAGCCAGCAGCTGGACCGGCTGATCAACCATACCATGCGTGTGCGCAGCGGGCATTTTGCCTGCGCCAATCTCCACGCGCTCAGGCCCCGGCGCATCAGCCGCGCGCTTCCTTGATGACGCCGCTGCGATAGGCCGAAATCAGGCGCATCAGGTCGTCGATACGGTCGCGCAGGGCATCTCCTTCGTCCGTGTCGGCAATCAGCAGCCGGCGCGGCATCTGCTTGACAAGGCTCTGCACGGAGTGAATGTCCTGCTCGGCGGAAATGGCGCTGGCCGTCGATTCAAACGGCTGGTGCGCCACCAGGTTCAGCTCATGGGACGTGAAGATCAGCGTGTATCCCGCAATGCCTGTGACCGGCTGATAGGCGCGCGACAGCCCCCCGTCGATGACCAGCAGCCTTCCGCCCGCCTTGATCGGGCTCTCCCCCTGCCCCAGCTTGACGGGCACATGACCATTGATGATGAAACCCGTTTCATTCAGCCCAAATTCCCGCAGGATGCGCAGGGCCGTGGCCTCGTCATTCTGGTATTCATAATACGGGTTCTTGTTTTCCGTATGCGCCGCTCTGTCCGCAATGAAATAGCGCTCAAACGTCGCCATCTTGTCCTTGCCAAAGAGCGGGGAATTCGGCCCGCTGCCCAGATACCACAGAAAATCCTGCCCGTCCCTGCGCTCCCGTTGTCCCAGCGGCAGGAAGTATCCCTGCCTGGCCATCCGGTCCGCCGCGTCGATGCCCGTTCGCCCGCAGGCCGCGCCCGGCACCGGAAGGGGGGCAAACTCGCCGTCTTCCTCCATGGGAATGCATCCGTGATAGAGCAGGTTCCCATTGCAGCGCAGATACATGCCTCCGGCGCTGTAAAGAAACTGCGCATGACGCTGCAGCTTCTCGGAATGGGCGAATTCCATCGTCAGTCTGTCCATCACATCCCGTTCCAGGGGCGTAAGGGCATAGGGATCTTCCGGATCAACGGTCGGAAAGCGGCACGAGCGCAGCGGGTATACCGTGCCGTCTACCTCGACGGTTCTTTTTTCAAAGTCGATCCGGTGCAAAAGCCGGCGGTTTTCCATGCCGTATTCCGGGTGGCGCGCAAGCAGCTGTCCTTCCAGTTTAAACTGAAGGATCGCCGCCGCCTTATGCATGCGCGCCAGTTCCATCTCATCTTCGTGCAGCGCCTCGCCGTTGTCCCGCGGGAGAAACGCCTCGCACGGGTCATCCGCGTAGCAGGCCGCGGCCAGCGTGGAAAGCGGGCGCAGCGAGATGCCGTAGCCGACCTCCAGCGTCTCCAGATTCCCGTATTTAACCGATGTGACGATCACCTGCGCGATGCATGCCTCGCAAAGCGCCGCCGCGCCCATCCACGCAATATCGTGGTTGCCCCACTGCACATCCACCTGATGGTAGTTTAAAAGCGCATCCATGATGAGATCTGCGCGCGGGCCGCGGTCGAAGATATCGCCGATGATGTGCAGCCTGTCGATGGCCAGGGCCTGAATCACGCGGCTGAGCGCAATGATCATGGCGTCGGACTGGCCCGTCTCCAGGATCGACTGCATGACTTCTCGATAATAGCCCTCTTTATCCGGCGTGCCGTCGCTGAGCAGCAATTCCTCCATGAGCGCGCCCATTTCCCTGGGCATAGCGTCGCGCACGCGCTTGCGCGTGTACTTGACCGAGCACATGCGGCAGACCTCCAGCAGCCGGTAGATCGTCAGCCTGTACCACTCCTGGGTGACCACGCCCTGCTTCTTGAGGAGCGCAAGCTTTTCATCCGGATAATAGATCAGGGTGGAAAGCATGTCCCGCTCATGCGTGGAGAGGAGGTTGGCATACAGGTCGTTGATCTTCCGCTTGATCACGCCGCTCGCGTTATGCAGAATGTGCAGAAAGGCTGCGTGCTCCCCATGCAGATCCGAGAGGAAGTGTTCCGTCCCCTTGGGCAGGCGGAGCACGGCGCGCAGATGCGCCACTTCGGCGGAGGCTTCCTGAATCGTCCGATACTGTTTGCGGAGCAGCTGCAAATAGCGGATTTCCTGCGGCGTAAACGCTTCGCCCACCACGGTTCCCTCCTGTCTGCGCCGCCTCCGTCCTTTCAGCGGATCACAAGGCGGCCTTCTTCATGCTGTACGATGTGTCGTGCGGTGTGTCTGACCGGCGCTTATTCTCTCGCCCTGGCGATGCACTCGACCTCGATGGACAGGCCCATGGGCAGGCGGGAAACCTCCACGCACGTGCGCGCGGGAAAATCGGGCCCGAAAACGTCTGCATACAGCCGATTGACCTCCGCAAAATCGCCGATATCCGTCAGGTATACGGTTGTTTTGAGCACATCTTCAACCGTCGCCCCGAGCTCGCCCAGCACCGTCACGATGTTTTGAAACACCTGTCCGGCCTGCGCCAGCGTGCCGCCTGGCACGGGCTTCTGCGTCACGGGATCCACGCCGATCATCCCGCTCATGAAGATCAGGCCCCCGCAGATCGTCGCCGTGCAGTAGGGGCCGACGGCCGACGGCCCTTTTTCCGTCTTAAAACAGATCTTTTTCATGATCATTTCCTCCTCGGATTTCTTTTTTGTGGTTCGGTGTTCTTTCTGCTTTTGCCCGATTGCATGCAATCCCGCGCTTTCGGCCTGCCGGCACCTGTTCATTCCCGCTCGGTCACACCGACATAGATCGCCTGCGGAATCGGATCGTATTCATCCTCGGAAATCGTCTCCCGGGCAATCGCATTCCCCTCTTCGTCCAGCGTCACGCGCTCAACCAGCGAGGTGTATCCCGTCATCGCTTCAAGCACCGGCACACGCTCGTCGGTATAGGTGGCATACCGCCCTTCGCTGTCGCGCACATACACGGGTTCGGTGGGGGTCATGGTCTCAAGCGGCTGGGAAACGAGGGCATACCGCTCTTCCAGGGCTTCGCCGATCAGCTGAATCTCCACGTAATGCGCATCATTCTCCGTGTATACGCGGGCTGTAAGGAAGAGCGGCATCTGCGTGCTGTTTTCAATGACCAGATCCAGCCCCTGATCGGATACGGCCGCCTCCTGCCCCATCTCGCAGTAACCGACGGGATACACCGCCGCGCTGCGGCTCGTCACTTCGATCCCTCCCAGCAGGGCCGCCTGATAAAGCGCCGTGGAAACCTGGCATACGCCGCCGCCCACGCCGGCCACGTTGGGACCATAGGCAGGCTCATCCGCAAAAACATAGCCAGCCTCCTGCGTACGCCTGCCGACCGCCTCGTTGAAGGAGAGGGACTCGCCCGCCTCGATGCGCAGCCCATGAAGACTCCGGGCCGCGAGCGACGCATTGGTTGCCGACGCTTCATCCTGCACAAGCTGCATCGTCACGCGCGCACGCAATACCGTCGCGTTTTCATATTCCGCCTGATAGCGGGCAGGGGCGATTTCCTCCGGCTCAAGGGATTCCTGCGAAGGGGTCAGGCTGAGGATGGACGCCTCAATGCGGCTTCGCAAAGGGGCTGTGTCAAGCGCCAGGCCCACGATCTCCTGCGTAAAGCGGAAGGGCTCGCTGTTGCCGGGCAAAAACTCCACCGACGCATCCTCCGGCTCGCGCTCAATATCCGCGCGCACCTTTTCAAGCATCGCATCCACAGCATCCATATCATACGTCAGCACCGGCTCTGCGCTCACAGGCGTGTTTCGCGCCGAGAGCATATCCAGATAGCGCTTCACCATGCTTCCGCTGTGGCCGATTTCCCAGAGGGGATCGAGCGTTGCCTGAGCGTCCACCCCGAGGGAAACATCCTGGGCGCGGAGCAGATAGGTGCGCCCCTGATACGTCATTTCAAACTGCCAGGCAGCCAGGGCCTCCTCCGTCTGCTCTGCCAAAAGCGCGGCGGCATCCGCCGGGGTCAGGCCCGCCAGCGGAGAATCGCCGAGCATCGTGCCAGGAGAAAACGTCTGCGCGTAGGGTTCCGTCTGCGCGTAGATGTACAGCGTCGCCGATCCAATCAGCACGGCGATCAAAAAGATCACAAGCGAAACAGCGGCCGCCGTATTCCGCCCCTTTTTTTTCTTCTTTTTTCGTTTGCGGGGCTTTTTTTCCCTCTCGGGAGGGCCAGGCGGCCTCATCTCCCTGGGCGGGGTATAGCCCGCCCGGGTCATCGTCGGCATGCGCAGCACCTCGCTTCCATCCATGGGGAATGTGTAACGTCCGGGCGCCTTTTCAGGCGCCCTTTTCAATGGACCTGAAAGCCCGACTCACGCAGCGCGCGGATCACGCGCTGGGCATGCTCCCTGTCCTGTGTCTCCATCGTGATCTCCAAAATGGCGTCGCGAATATCCAGGTCCACGTCCGTGCGGTCATGATGCACGGCCATCACGTTGGCGCCGGCTGCGGCGATCACCCGGCTGGCCTGCTCAAGCTGTCCGGGCCTGTCCTGCATGAGAATGCGCAGCTTGGTCATGCGTCCCTCGCGCAGGAGGCCCTTTTCAATAATGCGGGAAATCATCGTCACATCGATGTTGCCGCCGGATATAACCGCCGCCACCTTGCCGGACACGTCAAACTTCCGGCTCATGATCGCCGCCACAGACGCCGCGCCCGCGCCCTCGGCGACCATCTTGCCGCGCTCCATGAGCAGCAAAATGGCCTGGGCAATCTCGTCGTCATCCACGGTCACAATCTCATCCACATACCGGCTGCACAGCTCAAACGTCATCTGACCCGGCTTTTTCACGGCAATGCCGTCGGCAATCGTCTTGGCGGAATCCAGCTCCACCACATGCCCGGCCTCCATGGAAGCCTTCATTCCCGCCGTGCCCGCGGCCTGAACGCCGATCACGCGCACATCCGGGTGAAGCATCTTCACGGCCGCGGCCACGCCGGAAGCCAGGCCGCCGCCCCCGATCGGCACGACAAGGGTGCGCACATCCGGCATGTCATCCATGATCTCAAGGCCGATGGTCCCCTGCCCGGCGATCACCATGGGATCGTCAAACGGATGAATAAACGTCGCCCCGGTCTCCTGCTGGATGCGGCATGCTTCGGCGTAAGCGTCGTCATACACCGTGCCATGAAGCACGACGTTGGCTCCCATCTCGCGCGTGGCCTTCACCTTGGAAAGTGGCGCCCCGGCGGGCATGACGATCGTCGCGGGGGTATCAAACATCCGGGCGGCCATGGCCACGCCCTGCGCATGATTGCCTGCCGAAGAGGCGATCACACCGCAGGCACGCTCTTCGCTGCTCAGGCTTGCGATCTTGATGTATGCGCCGCGCAGCTTGAAGGAGCCGGTGCTTTGAAGATCCTCCGTCTTCAGGTAAATCTGGCTTTCCTCGTCTGAAAGCGCCTTGAATTGCACAAGCCCCGTCCTCTGGGCCACGCCTTTGAGGCGCTCGCGCGCC
The DNA here is from genome assembly GCA_018715105.1 of Candidatus Ventricola intestinavium. Classification (GTDB taxonomy): domain Bacteria; phylum Bacillota; class Clostridia; order Christensenellales; family Aristaeellaceae; genus Ventricola; species Ventricola intestinavium. Next base: position 6,459 of record DVMG01000239.1, on the reverse strand, counting down.
TCCAGAATCATGCCAAGTGTCAGCGACATCGGTATTCCCCTCTCTTCCTCTTTCAGCCCTGCAGCCCGCGCGACTGCCTGTCCATATCTTCGACGACGATGTCGTAGATTTCTCCAAGGGACGCGCAGTATTCAAGCACTTTCCAGGGCTCATTGGTGTGGTAATGAATTTTGATCAGCTCTTCATCTCCAACCGCCAGCAGGCTGTCTCCTGCGAAATGATCCACGAAGTACGCGTAGATAGCCTCTTCATCCAGGTTTTTGCCCTCGATGAGCAGCTGTGTGTCATAACGATATTCAATCATGCCGATCGCTCCCTCAAACGGACTAAGCCGGTTTCTTTTTCTGCTCAGGTCTGTCCTCTTCCGGGGCCGGCCTTTTTGCTCTTCCCCGGGGCCCGCGCCGCGTGTCATGCCGGGCGCAGGATTACACGCTGCGCGCCATCTCATAGATCATGATCCCGGCCGCAACCGCCGCGTTGAGCGATTCCGCCCCGCCGCGCATGGGCAGGGCCAGGTGATGCGTCGCCACGCGGCGAACCGCGCTGCTGACGCCATGCCCCTCGCTGCCGATTACGAGCACAGCCCGCGTGCGCGGACAGCCGGCATAAAAATCGTCCCCGCCCAGCTCGGTGGCCGCAACCGCATAGCCGCGCGCCTTCATCTCCTCAAGCTCTCTTTCCAGGTTGCCGGCCCTTTTCACGGGCACGCGGAACACGGAACCCATGGTCGCTCTCAACGCTTTGGCCCCATACAGGTCGGCGCAGCCCGTGCCCAGCAGCACCCCTTCAAATCCGGCCGCATCCGCCGTGCGCACAATGGTGCCCACGTTTCCGGGATCCTGCACACCGTCAAGCGCTACGATCCACCTGCCGCAAAGCGTTGCCGGCTCATCCGGGATGGCCGCCGTGCAGGCAATGCCCTGCGGGGTTTTCGCCTCGCTGACCGCCCGCATCACCGCGCCGGAAACCAGCATTCCCCCGCAGCCCGCTGCCTCAGCGCGGGCAGACAACGCCGCATACTCTTCCCGCCGCGTATCCTCCACGATCAGCGTGCGGCACAGTCCGGCCTCAAGCGCTTCGCCCACCATCTTGGCCCCCTCGGCAAGAAAGAGCCCCGCTTCCCGGCGCGTTCTGGCTTCCCGCAGGGCGCGCAGCGCCTGAACGGCAGGGTTATGCGCGCTTCTGATTTCCTTCCATGGCATTCCTGACATATACAGGCCTATCCTCCCCGCACACGTATACATGAATTGTATCGCAAAATGCGCGGCGTTGCAAGAGCAAGCCGCTTCCCCGGCCAAAATCTGCGGGCACAAAGCGGGAGACATCAAAAAAGAAAGCGGTCTTCCCTCCCGGAAAAACCGCCTCAAAAAGACCTGTTTTGATCAGAAACAGCAGAACATGGGATAATACATCATCCGTCCGCCGCTGCAGCACATGCAGCACAGCTCCAGCGCCATGATGGAGCAGCACAGGTTCGGCCTCCCCATCGTCTGGCGGCCATACTGCTGCCCCTGGCGGCTGTACCACGCCCCGCCGCTTTGGAGCTGGCTGAGCAGCTGCTGATACTGCATGTTTCCCGGCTCCATGGAAACCGCCTGACGCGCATATTCCATGGCCTGCGCATTGTTGTGCAGGCCGCTTTGCGCCAGGGCGCTGAGGAAATACCAGTACGCGTTTCGCTTGCCCGGCGGCACGCTGCCCAGCGCGTTGAGCGCCTCGGCATAATGACCCGTGTCGATATAGTTTTTCGCTGCGCGCATTTCAATGGTGGATTCCTGCTGCGTCTGCTGCTGCCGCTGATAGCCATATCCGCCGTAGCCGCTGCCATAGCCGCCTGTCCCCCAGAAAGAAGAAAACGGATCCTCGTATCCGCCCTGCTGGGGGCGCTGCTGCTGGCCATTGTAGCCGCTGCCCGCGCGCTGGCCGCCGCCCTGACGCCTGTGCATGATCTCCTCATATGCCTGCTGGACTTCCATGAATTTTTTCTCCGCCTGAGCGGCGTCCGGCTTGCCCACGTTCGCATCGGGATGATAGCGCTTGCACAGGGCTCGATACGCCTTTTTGACTTCGTCATCGCTCGCCGTCGGCGATACGCCCAATACCTGATACGGATCTGTCATTTCTCGCTCTTCGCCTTTCTTCGCTCGCTCGCGTTTTCAAACCGCAGCCATATGCCCGAATAGAGGATGTTGCGCATGATCGGCGCATCCTCCAGAAGCGGCAGGCGCTCAAAGGCCTGCGCGGCGCGGGCCATCATGTCGCTGAGCATCTGCTCGCACATGCCGGCAAAGTCCGGCATGTCACGCCTGCTCAGCAGCGGGTTGTAGCTATGCTTTTTCAAATCCCGCTCGATATCCTCATAGCAGTCACATAGATAGATGAATTTTCCGATGTAAAAACCCAGTTCACGCAGGTCGCGCTCATAAACGTCCGGCTTCATGACATACAGCTCGCCCAGCATTTCCCCCGTCAGGTTTGCGGCCGTGTCAAGGTTGGGGTCGTTTCTTCGCTCCACATCGTGCAGAGCGGATACATAGCGCGTCACCGCCTCCCGCTGCCGCCCCAGCGCCTGACCGGCGCGGTGCGCGGCCCTTTGAAGCAGCGCGCTTGCGGCCAGCCGGTCTACGCGGCGCTCATCCTCCCAGCCGTCGCGCAGATCATAGTAGGAAATCAGCGCGCTCAGATCGGCGCAGTAATCCATGGCCTCATTGTGAAGCATCTGCCGCCGGTGCACGGGATGAAACGCGCATCGCCGCCATTCGCTCTCCGTCTCCGGCTCATACAGGGAGGTCAGCAGCATGGCAAGGAAAGTCATCTCAAAGCTCAGGGCCACGCGGCATGTCTTTCCGCACCGCTGCCCGATGGTGCGGCACAGGCCGCAGTAAAACGCGCGGTAACGGTCAAACTCGCGGAATTTGAGCTCTTCCTTGCGCACGGTCATCACACCCAGCAACGGCGCGCCCTCCTTTTTTCAGCTTCTCCCTGTGAATGAGGGGATTATACCACAACAGGCGCTTTCCTCCAAGGGCTGCGCGCTGAAATGTCGTTTCCTCTGCCTGTTTTCCGCATGCCGGCGTCATTTTCTGCGAAAGGGCAGGGTCGCAAAATACACCGCCGCGCAGCACAGCACCACGGCCGCTCCCGCCGATGTGTTGAAATAATACGAAGCGATCAGCCCCGTCACGCCGCATGCAAGCGCGATGAGAACCGCCAGGCGCATGTATCCCGCCGCGCTGCGCGCCACATTGCGCGAGGCGGCCGCAGGCAGGATCAGCAGGGAATTGATGAGCATCACCCCTACCCAGCGGATGGAAACCATCACCGCCACCGCCACCAGAACCGTAAAGACATACTCCGTAAGCCTGGAACGAACCCCCCGGCTTTGGGCCAGCGGCGCATTGACGCTTGTGAGCAGCAGCGGGTTAAAAAGCCCCGCCCAAAGGGCGGCCGTGCACAGCAGCGCAATCAGAAGAGACAGCAGATCGCTCTGCGTGACAGAGAGCACATCCCCCACCAGCACGGAAGAATACCGCGCAAACGCCCCGCCGTGCGAGAGCACCACAAGGCCCAGCGCCACGGAGGTGGAGGAAAACACGCTGATGATCGTATCCGCGCTCATTTTGGAATGGTGCTTGACAGAGGTGATGAGCACAGCCCAAAGAATGCCGAAAAGCAGCATCGCCGCCATCTGGCTCTGCCAGCCCAGCACCACGCCGATGGCAATGCCCGTGAGCGCGCTGTGGCCCAAGGCATCCGAAAAAAAGGCCATCTTGTTGTCCACCGCCATGGTGCCGAGCATGCCAAAGAGCGGCGCGATCATCAAAACGGCCAGCAGGGCATTTTTCATGAATGTGTAGTGCAGCCACTCAAAGGGCAAAAGCGCATCCATCGCCGCGTACAGTGCATTCACAGGCGCCCTCCTCTCGCGTAAAACACATGCTCGAATTCCGGCGAGCCGAACACCGCTTCCGGCGAGCCCTGTTTGATCACCGTGCCCTGCATGAGCACCACACGGTCCGCATAGCGCCGCACGACGTCAAGATCATGAGAGACGAGCAGGATGGCCATGTGGTTTTTCCGTCTGAGTTCGTCGACCGTGGCATAAAATGCTTCCAGCCCGTTTTCATCCACGCCGGAAACCGGCTCATCCAGGATCAGCAGATCGGGCTGCGGGGTCAGCGCCAGGGCAAGCAGCACACGCTGCAGCTCTCCGCCGGAGAGCGCTCCCAGCGCTCTCCCGGCCAGGTTTTCACAGTGTGTGCGCAAAAGCGCGTCCATGACCTTGGCGCGCGTCTTCTTTCCGATTCCCAGGAAGACCGCACGGCGGGAGAGCGCGGCCGCCATGAAATCCATGACCGTGACCGGGGAGGAACGGTCAAATTCAAGCTGCTGGGGCACATAGCCCGTGCGCACGGCGGCGGCGGGCCGGCCATCGCTCGTCAGGTGACGGATTGTGCCGGAATACTCCACCTGGCCCAGCAGCGCACGCAGCAGCGTGGTCTTGCCTGCGCCGTTGGCGCCGATCAGAGCAGTCAGTTCGCCGCAGTGCACGTGCAGGCTCACATCGGTCAGCAGGGCCTGCCGCCCCGCCTTCACACTCAGATGATCCACTTCAATCCGGCACAGCCGGCACGGCATGCAGGATCCCGCAGCCGCGTGGGGATGCGGGCAGGGTTTGTGCGTCATCTTGACAGCGCCTCCGTCAGCACCTGCGCATTTTGCCGCATGATCGTTTCATAACTTTCCATCGTGCCGTCGCCGGATACGGCAGGATCCAGCGTGTAAACGGCCGCCCCCGTCTCCCTAGCAATCGTTTCGGCCGCCTGCTGCGGATACTGCGGCTCGACAAACAGCGTGCCGATGCCCCTCTGCAGCACCAGATCGCACGTTTCGGCAAGCTGGCGCGTGCTCGGCTCCTCGCCCGGCTCATTTTCAATCACCCCCGCGACGACGAGCCCAAATGCGTCCGCAAAATAGGTGAACGCCTCGTGGAAGGTGATGATCTCCCTGCCGGCAAAGGGGGAAAGCTGCCGGGCAATCTCCTCCCCCATCGCTTCAATGCGCTGGGCATACGCTTCCCCGTTGTCAAGATACGCCTGCGCATGATCGGGATCGGCGCCGGCCAGTCCCTCTGCGATGTTGCGAATCTGCACGGCCGCCAGCGCGGGATCAAGCCAGACATGGGCGTTGAGCGCCTCCCCCTCATGGTTGTGATCCGAACCGTGGCTGTGGGCATCCTCGCCGCTGGCCAGCATGGAGATGCCCTCACTGGCGTTTACAACCGGCAGATCGGCGCGCTGCTGAACGACCCTGTCCATAAACTGTTCCATGCCGCCGCCGTTGATCACAAACACATCCGCTTCTTCCAGCACGGCCATGTCCCGCGTCTGCAGCTGATAATCGTGCAGGCAGCCCACGCTCTGCTGCGCCATGTTCATCACGCGCACGCCGTCCACGCCCGCCGCCACATTCTGTGCAAAGATATACATCGGATAAAACGATGTGACGATCACCGTTTCCTCCTCTGCTTTCGTTTCTCCCTGCGCTGCGCAGCCGCCGGCAAACGCGAGCAGCAGCAAAAGCAGCCATGCGATTCCTCCGCGTTTTTCCTTTATCCTCATTCTCCTGATTTCGCATTCCTTTCCACGTTCCAGTGCCACAGGATGTCCGCCGGGGCGGCCCGGATGTCCTTTTGCGCCGCCCGACGGGCATAAACCAACAACTACACTCTTTTCTTCCCTTTCCCCGTTTTTCCTGCCCCGTGCGTTAAAAATGTAAAATTTTTCCGTCGTTTGAAAAGCTAATCTTGTATATTTATATCCAATCTGGTATTATTGAATTATATTCAGATGGGCGAGCATGCGCCCTGTATAAAAAACCTCGCCGGCAAAATGTTTCACATGTTTTTTATAAGGAGATGACGTCCGGATGACACCCATGGGCATTGACGGCAAACCTTCCCTTCCCGGCATCGACTGGTCCCGCGGGCTGCGATATGCGGCTGGAAATCAGGCGCTGTATATCCGCTTTTTAAAGCGCTTTCCGGAGGACCGGAATATGGAAAACCTGGCCCTTGCGCTTTCCTGCGGGGATATGGAGAGCGCTTTTGTCTGCGCGCATACGCTCAAGGGGCTGAGCATGCAGCTGGGCATCGAGACGCTGAGCGGCCCGGCTTCCGCGCTATGCGAGCTGCTTCGCCCGCGCAACGCCGCTGTGCTTCCTCAGGCCCTTGCGCTGTGCGCGCAGCTGCAGGCGCTCCACGCGCAGGTCGTCTGTGCAATCCAGCAGCTGTAATCCTGCCTGCCGGAGCCTGGCCCGATTCGAGGGGATCGCATAAAGACCGCGGGAACATGGACGCGGGCATCCAGGATGCGGACAGGAATGGCGATGAACTCCATGCAGAAGAACGGAGGATGATTTGTAATTTTGCGGCCTTTGTGGTATCATAAAAGCATCTGT
>DVMG01000238.1 GCA_018715105.1 Candidatus Ventricola intestinavium | reverse complement strand
ACTGTGGAGGCGAAACTGGAACTCAAGGCATCCATCATGGACCAAAGCGCCATGGAACGCGCGCTTCGGCGCATCGCGCATGAGATCATTGAAAACAACCGCGGCGCGCAGGGCGTGACCCTGGTGGGCATTCAGCGCCGGGGCGTAACGCTGGCCAGGATGCTGCAGGCGCTGATTGAGCAGGTGGAGGGCGTGCGCCCGCCGCTTGGCGTGCTGGATATCACATTTTACAGGGATGACCTGTCCAGCCTGCAGGAACATCCCGTGGTCAATGCGACAGACCTTCCCTTCCAGGTAACGGGCGCCAAAATTGTGATGGTGGACGATGTGCTGTATTCCGGCAGGACGGCGCGCGCAGCAATGGACGCGATCTGCGACATGGGACGGCCAAGCCTCATCCAGCTGGCTGTGATGGTGGATCGGGGCCACCGCGAGCTGCCTATCCGCGCGGACTATGTGGGCAAAAACCTGCCCACAAGCAAAAGCGAGCTGGTGGGCGTCAACGTGCCGGAGTATGACGGGGAGATGAGCGTCGTGCTCTATGAGAAAAAAGAGGGCTGAGGAGGAAAAGGCATATGGGCATCCGAAGAAAAGACCTGCTTGGCCTTGACGGCGTGAGCAGGGAGGAGATTACATCCATCCTGGATACGGCGCTGACCATGCGGCAGGTGGTGCGCTCTGCGAACAAGAAGACGGCCCATCTGCAGGGCAAATCCATCGTCACGCTGTTTTACGAGAATTCCACGCGCACGCGCATGTCCTTTGAGCTGGCGAGCAAATACATGTCCGCTGCGGCGGCCAATATCTCTGCCAGCGCATCCAGCGTGGCCAAGGGAGAGACGCTGATTGACACCGGCGTGACGCTTGACCAGATGGGCACGGATGTCATCATCATCCGCCACCCCATGTCCGGCGCCCCGGCTCTTCTGGCGAAAAATGTCCGCGCAAGCGTTATCAACGCGGGCGACGGCATGAACGAGCATCCCACACAGGCGCTGCTGGATCTGCTGACCATGCGCGAGCATCTGGGCAGCCTGGAGGGGATCAAGGTCGCCATCTGCGGCGATGTGATGCATTCGCGCGTGGCGCGCTCCAACATCTACGGCCTGACGGCGATGGGCGCGAGCGTGGTGCTCTGTGCGCCGCCAACGCTGATCCCTGTGCGCATTGAGGAGCTTGGCTGCACCGTCGCCCCGACCATCGAGGATGCCTGCGAGGGGGCGGATGTGGTGATGGGCCTGCGTATCCAGCGGGAGCGCCAGCAGAAGGGGCTTTTCCCTTCCGTCGCAGAGTATTGCGACAACTGGGAGATCACCCCCGAGCGCGTGGCGCTGGCCCGAAAGCATGCGCTCATCATGCATCCGGGCCCGATGAACCGCGGCGTGGAGATCGCCTCCAGCGCGGCGGACAGCGCGCAGTCGGTCATCACCCAGCAGGTGGAAAGCGGCGTGGCCGTGCGGATGGCGCTTTTATACATGCTCACAAGGAGGGAAAGCTGAAATGGAAGACAGGCAGACCATTCTCATTCGCGGCGGCCGTGTGATCGACCCCGCAAACGGTGTGGACGAGACGGCGGATGTGCTCATCCAATCGGGGAAGATCGCGGCCATCGGCCGGAATATTGAGGCAGAGGATGCGCGCATCTTCGATGCGGCGGGCCGCGTGGTAGCGCCCGGCCTGATTGACATGCACAGCCATCTGCGCGATCCCGGCCTTGAATATAAGGAAGACATCGTCTCCGGCACGCAGGCGGCGGCGCGCGGCGGATTTACGGCCGTGTGCTGCATGCCCAACACCCAGCCGGTCAACGACAATGCGGCCGTCACCCGCTATATCCTTGAGAAAGCGCAGACAAAGGGCAGCGGTGTGCGCGTCTATCCGGTGGGCGCGATTTCAAAGGGGCTTCAGGGTGTGGAAATGGCCGAGATCGGCCGGATGAAGCAGGCCGGCATCGTGGCCATCTCGGATGACGGCAGGCCGGTCACCAATTCAAACCTCTTTCGCCTGGCGATGCAGTATGCGGCGCACTTTGGCCTGTTCATCATGAGCCACAGCGAGGATAAAAATCTGGTGGGCGACGGCGTGATGAACGAGGGCTACATGTCCACCAAGCTGGGGCTTCCGGGCATCACGCGCGCCGCCGAGGAAGTGATGATTGCGCGGGATATCCTCGTGGCAGAGGCCGAGGGCAAGCGCGTGCACATCTGCCATGTTTCCACGCGCGGCGGTGTGCAGCTTGTGCGCGAGGCCAAGGCGCGCGGTGTGCGCGTGACGGCGGAGACCACGCCGCACTATATCGGGGCAACGGACGCATGGGTGGAAGGCTATGACAGCCGCTGCCGGGTAAACCCGCCGCTTCGCGAGGAGGAAGACCGGCTTGCCTGCATCGAGGGCCTGGTGGACGGCACGCTTGACTGCATCGCCACCGACCATGCACCGCACCACGAGGATGAAAAGCGCTGCGAGTTCCACCTGGCCGCCAGCGGCATCAGCGGGTTTGAGACGGCCTTCTGTGTGAGCAACAGCGTGCTGGTCAAGTCCGGCAGGATGACGCTGCCGCGCCTGATCGAGCGGATGAGCACCATCCCGGCCCGGCTGCTGGGGGTGCAGGGCGGCACGCTCTCCGTGGGCGCGCCCGCGGATGTGGTGGTGCTCGATCCGGATAGGGAGATCACCGTGGACGCGTCGAAGTTCGTCTCCAAGGGCAAGAACACGCCGTTCGACGGGCGCACGTATACCGGAGCGGTGTGCATGACGATGGTCGGCGGGCGTGTGATCGACTGTGCGGAGTGATGCGGCAACGCCAAGAGGCGGCCATGAGCAGAAGGGAATGATGGACATGAAAAGAGGACTTTCCTTCGCCGCCGCGCTGCTTTGCCTGATAATGGCCGCGCAGACGGTGCTCGCCGCCAAAGCGCGCGACATCGAGACGGACGCCGACTCGACGTGGCACGCGCAGCACCTGAGCGCGCATCTGAACGCGGGCGACTGCCGCGCGACGGGCAACTACATCAAAGTTCACGCGGATGGGGAGTGGGCGAAGATCATCGGGCATCTGGAGCAGGCTGATACCTTCCGGCTCATCGAGGTCAGGAACGGCTACGCGCTGATTCAGGTCACGGCGGCACACGCGACGAGCCCCGATTCGCGCGACGGCATGACGGGCTGGGTGGATGCCGATTACATCGACTGCCCGTGCGACGCGCAGGCGTATCGCTCTGCTACGGCGACCGCCGCGCCCTCACAGACGGCCGGGCTCGAGGGCCTCGTCGGCACGACGGGCGCGGTCTGCACGGGCAACAACCTGCGCGTGCGCAATATCCCCGGCGGTGAGGACATCCTCGGCCATCTGGAAAAGGCGGATCAGTTCCTGCTGCTTGATATTCAGGACGGATGGGCGCAGATTCAGGTCACGCGCGCCGCGGACACTAGCCCCGATTCGTGGGTCGGGCTGACGGGCTGGGTGAGCACCGATTATTTGAGCACGGGCGCGGGCACAGGGACGGTCACGGATGCGTGGGGAGGATACGGTGAAGTCCTGGAATGCTTCTATACCGTGATTGTTGAGGAATGGGATTTAGAGAAAAAACATAGCTTGGGTTTTGTGGAGCCCTATTATATACCCAGCTCATTGGAGGACGGATTTGTCCTCAAGGACTTGAATGCAGATGGTGTGGATGAGCTGATCGTATTGAGCAGAGGATACTTTCGCGATACCATGGAAGCGTTTCTGACTGCGATATACACGTTAAAAGACGATCAGCCCGTGCTGGCGACTGAAAGTTGGACGCGGAGCAGAAAGTACCTCTGTGCGGATGGCAGCATTTATGAAGAAGGCTCCAATGGCGCAGCCTACGCTGTGTATGAAATTGATGAGCTGATCGGCTCGGAGTTTGTGCTGCGCGAAAGCGTGCGCAGCGATGATGTGGAGCAGAACCAGATCGGCTGGTTTTTGCTCACGGAGGAGATGGACTATCCGATCGACAGGAGCCTGATGATCACCGAGGAGGAGGCCCAAAGGCGCATCGCGGAATATCAGCAAACCATCACCCGCGACATCGACGGCTTCACGACCTTTGCGCAATACGCGGCGGGCGAGGGGGACTAACCCGTATGCGCCGCCCGGGAGAACAGGCGCAATCATCCATATCGCTTATATTGAAGGGAGAAAACATATGAACATCATGGAAAAGCTGGCCGCGCGCATCCGCGCGATGAAGAATCCGACCGTGGCCGGGCTGGATACGCGCATCGAGTACCTGCCGGAGCGCTTCGTGGGCGAGATCATGCCCGGCGGCATCCGCAGCTTTGAGGATGCGGCCGAGGCGATCTACCAATACAACGTGCGGCTGATAGACGCCCTTTGCGACATGGTGCCCTCCGTCAAGGTGCAGGCGGCGTATTACGAGATGTACGGCCCGGCAGGTGTGGCCGCCTATGAAAAAACGATCCGCTACGCAAAAGAGAAGGGGCTGATCGTCATGGCGGACGTCAAGCGCAACGACATCGGCGCCACGGCGGCCTGCTATGCAAACGCCTACATCGGCGCCACGGACATGCCGCTTGGCGCGCAGCGCGCCTTTGGGGCGGATATTGCCACGATCAACCCTTATCTGGGCGTGGATGGCGTGAAGCCGTTTGCCGATGCCTGCCGGGAACACGGCACGGGCATCTTCGTGCTGGTGAAGACGAGCAACCCGTCCTCCGGCCAGCTGCAGGATATGCGCTTTGAAGACGGCCGCACGCTGTATGAGGCGGTGGCCGATCTGGTGGAAGACTGGGGAAAGGAAACGCGGGGAGAGAGCGGATACTCCGCCGTGGGCGCCGTGGTCGGCGCAACCTATCCGCAGCAGGGCACGGCGCTGCGCGAGCGGATGCCGCATGCTTTCTTCCTCGTGCCGGGCTATGGTGCCCAGGGCGCGACGGGCGCGGATATCGCGGGCTGCTTTGACCGGCAGGGCAGCGGGGCCATCGTCAACGCATCCCGCTCGATCCTCTGCGCCTGGAAAAAGCGCGAAGGGATGGCTTTTGATGCGGCCGCGCGGGAGGAAGCCATCCGCATGCGGGAGGATCTGTGCGGCTGCCTGCGGGCCGCGGGAAAAGAGATCCTGTAAAGAAAAAGCGCTTCTGAGCACCGGTTCCATACGGAAGATTTGAGCAGGGAGGAAACATCATGCAGGATGTCAATGCGCGCGTGCTGGCCTGTGAGCCGCTGGCGGAAGGGCTCACGCGCATCATTCTTGAGGCGCCGGAGATCGCCGGCCAGGCCAGAGCCGGGCAGTTTGTGCAGATGCTCGTGCCGGATCATGCCCATGTGCTGCGCAGGCCCATCAGCCTGATGGCCTTTGATCCGAAGGCGGGCACGCTCACGTTCGCCATCCAGAAAAAAGGACGCGGCACCCACCTGCTGTGCGCCGTAAAACCGGGGGACAGCGTGAGGATTCTCGGGCCGCTGGGCACCGGGTTTGATGCACGCGGCGCTCGGACGGTCTACTTCGTGGGGGGTGGCGTGGGGGTGGCGCCCATCTGCTGCGCGATGGACTGCTTCGCCACGGAAACATCGCGCGCGTTTTTCGGGTTCCGCAGTGCGCGCCATGCGTATGGCATGACGCAGGCGCCCTGTCCCGTCACCGCCGTCAGCGACGACGGGACGCTGGGGGAGCGCGCGCTTGTGACCAGGCCCCTTGAGGAAGCCATCCGGCACAGAAGGCCTGATGTCATCATGGCCTGCGGACCCGCGCCGATGCTTGCGGCTGTGCAGGCGATGGCTTTGCGTGAGGAGATTCCCTGTCAGCTTTCGCTGGAGGAGCGCATGGGCTGCGGCATCGGCGCATGCCTTGGATGCAGCGTCAAAAGGATCGCGCCGGATGGCGGATGGACCTATGCCCGCGTTTGCAAAGACGGGCCCGTGTTTGATGCGGGGGAGGTGACGCTTCATGGCTGATCTTTCTTTGAACCTGTGCGGTGTCAAGCTCAAAAATCCCATTATCGCGGCCAGCGGCACATTTGGCTTTGGACGTGAATTTGACACGCTTTATGACATCGGCGCGCTGGGCGGCATTTCGGTCAAGGGGCTGAGCCTGAAACCGCGCACCGGCAACCCACCCTCCCGCATTGCGGAGACGCCCAGCGGCATGCTCAACAGCGTGGGACTGCAAAACCCCGGTGTGGACAGCTTTATTGAAAACGACCTGCCGTGGCTGATGACCAAGGATGTGGCCATCCTGGCCAACATCACGGGAACGAGCATGGATGAATACTGCCGCATGGCGCAGAAGCTTGCGCCCACGGGCGTGCACCTGCTTGAGATGAATATCTCCTGCCCGAATGTGCATGAGGGGGGTGTGGCCTTTGGCGTGAAGCCGGAGAGCGTTTATGCGATCACAAAAGCTGTCAAGGCCGTGTCCCGTCAGCCGCTGATTGTGAAGCTGACGCCCAACGTGGCAGACATAACGGAAAACGCGCTGGCCGCGCAGGAAGCGGGAGCCGATGCCCTTTCCATGATCAATACGCTCACAGGGATCGCGGTGGATGTGCACCGGCGCAGCATGGTGCTTCGCAACAACACGGGCGGGCTGTCCGGCCCGGCCGTGCGGCCCGTGGCGCTGCGCATGGTGTGGCAGAGCGCGCAGAAGGTTTCCATTCCGATCATCGGCATGGGCGGCATTGAGACGGGAGAGGACGCCGCGGCCTTCATGCTCTGCGGGGCGAAAGCGGTGATGGTGGGCACGGCCAATTTTACCGACCCCTTTGCCTGCCCGCGCATTATCGGGGAGCTGAATACGTACTGTGAAGAGCAGGGCATCGCGTGCGCGCAGGAGATGGTGGGCACGCTGAAAGCCTATTGAGCGGATGCATGAATCCGATGAGCGCATCGAACGGCCGGCCGGTTGCGATAACGGCCGGCCGTTAAAAACTTGACGTTATGGCCGAAAGAATCCAGCGAAACAGCACGTATATGTACAGACCGAGAAAAAATTTCGTTCCATATTTTATGCAAAAATGTTGACATTCCAAATGATATGTTGCTATAAT
>DVMG01000237.1 GCA_018715105.1 Candidatus Ventricola intestinavium | reverse complement strand
CAATATACAGAATTCGCCCTTCCGTACCAAGTTTGAACACGATCTGGACCAATTTCATGGCACATCCGGCATTGGATGCATCAGCGATTCCGATCCGCAGCCGCTGCTTGTGCGCTCGCATCTGGGGCTGTATGCCATTGCCACGGTGGGGGTCATCAACAACGCGGAGGAGCTGGTCAGGGAATATTTTTCCGAGCGTGGCCATCAGTTTATGGCCATGAGCTCTGGCAAGATCAACGACAGCGAGCTGATTGCCGCGCTGATCAACCAGAAGGAGGACATGGTCTCCGGAATCCGGCATGCGCAGGAGCTGATCGACGGTTCGGCGACCATCCTCATCCTGAACCGGGACGGCATTCTCGCCGCGCGCGACAGGCTGGGGCGTCTGCCTGTGCTCATCGGCAAGGGGGAAGAGGGATACTGCGTGTCCTTTGAATCGTTTGCCTACACAAAGCTTGGCTATGAGAGCGCCTATGAGCTGGGCCCTCAGGAAATTGTGCGCATGACGGCCGATGGGTTTGAGACGCTTGCGCCCGCTGGAAAAGAGATGAAGATCTGCGCGTTTCTGTGGACGTATTACGGTTACCCCAATTCCAACTATGAAGGGGTGAACGTGGAGGTGATGCGTTGCCGCAACGGTGAAATCATGGCGCGGGATGAAAAGAAGCGCGGCGATCTCCCGGAGGTGGATTACGTCGCCGGTGTGCCGGATTCCGGAATCGCGCATGCCATCGGGTATTCCCGCGAAAGCGGCAGGCCGTTTGCCCGGCCCTTTGTCAAATACACACCGACATGGCCGCGTTCCTTTATGCCCGCGAACCAGGAAGTACGCAATCAGGTGGCCAAGATGAAGCAGATTCCGGTGCCGGAGCTGATCGCGGGCAAAAAGCTGCTGTTTGTGGACGATTCCATTGTCCGCGGCACACAGCTGCATGAAACGGTGGATTTCCTGTATAATTCACATGCCGCTGAGGTACACATGCGCTCGGCCTGCCCGCCGATTATGTACAGCTGTAAGTATCTGAATTTTTCGCGAAATGGATCGGATATGGATCTGCTGGCACGCCGGAAGATCCGGCAGATCGAAGGCGAGGAAGGGGAGCAGCACCTGGAGGAATATGCCGATGCCACCACGGAGAGGGGAAAGTGCCTGCTGCGCTCCATCTGCGAGGAGATGAAGTTTGATTCCCTGGGCTACCAGTCTCTTAACGGGCTGCTTGAGGCCATCGGCATCGATCGGAATAAGATCTGCACATACTGCTGGAATGGCAAGGGCTGATCCGCCGCGCAGGCCGTCGGGCAGATGAAACAGATAAAAAACAGCAACCGCCGCCGGCCGGGAGTTTTTCCGGTTCGGCGGCGGTTTGCATCGGCCTGTCAATCGTTATGGGGCGGAAGCTGTGCTTCCTCTCCCACGCAGGCCCCCATGAGCTTGTTGATCCCGCGCTCCACCGCGTCATGGCTGTTTCCCCATGGCTTATCGGCGTTGCGATAATCAAACTTGAGCGTAAACCATTCAAGCTCTCCTTCCACGCGGCGAAGGTTATCAAGCTCCAGAGCGGCCAGTGCCTTTGAAAACTGCGCGTGCTGCGCGGCAGAAAGCGTCTTTTGAGACATCTCCAGCAGCAGCGCCATGTGCGGCAGACACACGCCCTTGGACCCTTCAAACAGGGCCTTGAATTCGGCGTTTGAGAAATACAGCTGGGCGATGGTGTAGGCATAGCGCTCCAGGGCGCCGCGAACCTGATCGCAGATGACGCAGCCCGCGATCCGTGCGCGGATTTTTTCCGCTTTGCCTTCAGAACCCCTGTTTCCGCCGCGCAGAGAGGCCAAAAAGCCGGAATGGGAGGCATCTTCACCGGAAAGAATTTTTTCCAGAGAAGCAAGGACTTCCTGCATGTGCGTATGCGTCATCAGGGCCAGGCCAAGGCGGTTGCGCCGGGCATACATCTGCTCAAAATGGCGTGTGCAGAACCCGGTCTCATTGGTCCTGATCCGGCATTCCGGCTCCATATAGGCCGCGCCAAGCATGCTGTCCACATAGGAATCCTCGCAGGAGATGCGCAGCCGGCACAGAGGACATTCGCATCCGGTTTTATAAGCGTCCAGTACGGGCAGGGTATCAAGCGTATATTTCATCAGAAATCACCTCATGATAGGATGGCGGCGAGGGGGAAGGACCCAGGGATAATCGGGCCGCAGAGGACATAGGCTCGAAGGCGAAACGGAGGGGATGGCATGGCGAGAAGGCGAAGATACGTCTCCCCGAGACAAAGGCGCGAGCGGGCCAGGCACATCCGCCGGCTGCTGCGGGCGCTTATGGCCGTGGCGGCATTGGCATGCCTGATGCTGGTGCCGGGCCTGCGCCGAAGAATTGCCGGCGCCGCGAGGGAGGGCCTGCAGGCTGCCCAGGCTTTTGCGGGGCTGCGCGAAGAACAGGCGGAACTGACTCTGCCGGCCATGGAGGTGTACGCCCTTCAGCTGGGCGTATACGACAGCGGGGAAAGCGCGGAAAGTGAAAGGCAGCGGCTGTATGCCGAAGGGATTCCCTGCATGATCTGGCAGCGGGAAAAAATGCGCCTCATCTGCGCGGTCAGCTTGTCGCGGGAAACGCTGGATGCACAGGCGCCGGACGGACAGGAGGCCTATGCCATCACGGATTCGATGGAGGAGGTCACGCTGCGCCTTTCCGCAGGAGAAAACGAGGTCGAAGAGGCGCTTGCCCTTCTGCGCATGCCGGATGATATGTTCGCTTTGCTGCTTCAGAGCGAACAGGAGGCACCGCTTGCCGACGTGGTCAAAAGGGTTCGGGAGGCAGCCCGGAAAGCCGGCGGCGCACATCCGGAGAACATGCTCTATACGCAGCTGGCGCAGAGCATGACCAACTGGTGCGCGCTGATGGAAAACACCGCCCGGCAGGTGGACGCGGACACGGCCCGCCGCTATGCCGCTGTGACCATGTGCACGCTCTGCCGGGAGCTGAGGATGGCCCTGCTGGGAAGCGCGCCTCAGACAAGCTGAGAGAGGATGGCTTCCGCACAGCGGATCCCATCCACCGCGGCGGACATGATGCCGCCCGCATACCCTGCTCCTTCCCCGCAGGGAAAGAGCCCGGAGGCGTCGATGCTTTCGAGCGATTCGCCGCGGAGAATGCGCACCGGCGATGAAGAGCGCGTTTCCGGACCGGTGAGAATCGCGTCCGGAAAATCAAAGCCGTGCAGCCGGCGGCCAAACAGGGGAATTGCCTCCCGCATCGCGGAGAGAACCGCCGGGGGAAGCAGTTGAGCCAGATCGCCGGGCACCACACCGGGCTGATAGCTGGGGGTTACGGAACCGATGTGCGTGCTCGGCCGGCCGAGGAGAAGATCCTCAACCCGCTGGCAGGGAGCATGCCCTGTGCGCCCGCCCAGCTCAAATGCGCGCCGCTCGATCTCACGCTGAAGGAACATGCCGGCCAGGGGATGGCTGCTGCCAAAGTCCTGCGGCCCAATGCCCACGAGCAGCGCGCTGTTGGCATTTTTGCCGTCGCGGGCATAGACGCTCATGCCGTTTGTGACAACAGTATCGGGCTCGCTCGCCGCAGCGACCACCACACCGCCCGGACACATGCAGAATGTGTACACGCCGCGTCCGTCTTTCAGGTGCAAAGAGAGCTTATAATCCGCCGCGCCGAGCGCGGGATGGCCAGCCGCCGCGCCATACTGCGCCCGATCGATGAGCGCCTGCGGATGCTCGATGCGTGCGCCGATGGAAAAGGGTTTTTGAATCAGCGTAAAACCCTGCTCATGAAGCATGGTGAAGGTATCGCGCGCACTGTGCCCGATCGCGAGCAGAACATGCCGCGCGGGCACTTCATATTCGCGGTGCGCAGAATCCTCCCAGCGCACTGCGCCGATGCGGTTTCCGCTTTTTACAAGCCGCGTCATGCGTGCGCCGAACCGCACATCGCCGCCCAGCTCAAGGATACGAAGCCGCATGGCGCGAACCACATCCGCGAGCCGGTCCGTGCCGATGTGCGGCTTGGCATCGATCAGGATTTCCTTTGGAGCGCCGAAACGCACAAACGTGCGCAGCACATGGGACGCGCGCGGATCCTTGGTGCCGGTGTTGAGCTTGCCGTCTGAAAATGTGCCCGCGCCCCCTTCGCCAAACTGCACGTTGGACGCGGGAGAAAAGGCGGAAGCGCCGTGTTCCCAGTAGGCCTGCACATCGCGCGTGCGGGTGCGGACATCCTGGCCCCGCTCAAGCACGAGGGGACGGGCCCCCGCTTCCGCCAGCGTGAGCGCGGCAAACAGGCCCGCAGGGCCAAACCCCACGACGACGGGACGGTCCTGCGGTGCATGCGGGAGCCGGGGCAAAGGGGGCGCAGCGTCGGGGGAGAGCATGCCGCCTGACGCGGGAGCGATCCGCGCGGCGATGCGCGGCTCATCCTGCGGATTCTTCAGGGTGACATCCAGCGCACAGATCAAGCAGATGTCGCTCTTTTTGCGCGCGTCCACGCTCTTTCGGGCCAGGACACAGCGGGCGATCTGCCCCTGCGGAATCTGAAGCGCCGCGGCCGCAGCCTGAAGCAGGGATTTTTGCGAGAAGGAAAGCGGGAGCTTGATGTTCAAAAGACGCAGCATGAAAACCTCTCAAAACCTTTAGGATCCGCTTGAAGCCCGCGAAGAAGAAATCGCGCGGGCCGCTGTCAACGCGCTGGCAAAAGCAAAGTGAAGATTGTATCCGCCGCAGGGTCCGTCCACATCGAGCACTTCTCCGGCGAGATACAGGCCATCATACAGGCGGGAAGCCATCGTGCGGGGATCCGTCTCTTCGACAGCCACGCCCCCGCGCGTGACCTGGGCATGCGCAAAGCCCTGCGTGCCGATCACGGGAAGGGGAAATGCGCGGATGGCCAGACCAAGCGCCTGCCGCTGAGCCCGGGAAAGGCTACTTACGGGTGCATCCGCCGCAATGTCCGCCTGCCTCAGAAGCGCCTGCGAGAGC
The DNA here is from genome assembly GCA_018715105.1 of Candidatus Ventricola intestinavium. GTDB lineage: Bacteria > Bacillota > Clostridia > Christensenellales > Aristaeellaceae > Ventricola > Ventricola intestinavium. The sequence continues at coordinate 1,725 of DVMG01000237.1, read as the reverse complement.
AGACGGGGAAACACGCCGGTAAAAAGTGCCAATGCTGTCTCGGAGGAAAAAGCCTCCATCCGGGAGGAAAGCCATCCCTCCACATCGCGAATTTCCGCAAGCAGGTTGACGAGCAGGCGCACCTCGCGCCCCTGAGAGAGCGCTGGAGAGACATACCGGGATAACTGAAACACGCACACGCCGGAAACGCCGTAATCCGTGAACAGCAATTCACCCTGTTCCCGAGCGGCGGCCGCGCCGCCGATGAGCAGGGTGAGCGCGGCCCGCACGCGGATGCCCTTCAGGCTGCGCAGCGCCGGATGATCGCAGCGCAGCTGCACAAGCGCTGGATAGAGCGGCGTGATGCGGTGCCCAAGCCGCTCAAGCAGACGCGCGCCTGCGCCGTCCGTGCCCATGCCGGGCGCAGCGCAGCCTCCCATGGCCATGAGCACGCGCGGCGCGCAGAAGCCGGGGCCCTCCTTGGTCTGCACCAACCAGCCGCCGCGCCGGCTGGGGGAAAGGCCGGTGACATCACAGCCGGTGATCAGGGAAACGGCCGCGCATCCCCGGCGCAGCACGTCAAGCACCGAAGAAGCGGCCAGCGTGCGCGGATAAAGGCGGCCCTCTTCCGCCACGGTCATCAGCCCCAGGGAGGAAAAGAAAGCCATGACCGCATCCGGGGGCGTCTGCTCGTATACGCGGCGGACAAAATCCGCGCTCTCCCTGTAGAAAGAGGCCTCCATCCGGGTGTTGGAAAGGTTGCACCGCCCGTTGCCTGTGGCCAGAAGCTTTTTGCCCACCCGCGCGCCCCGCTCAAGCAGAAGGACCCGCATGCCCTGCCGGCCAAGCTCAGCCGCTGCGCACAGCCCGGATGCGCCGCCGCCGAGAATGATGCAGTCCGCCTGCGAAAAATTTCCCGCATTCATGGCTGAATGTGCCTCAGCTCGGCCTCACGATGGTCGAGAATCCGGTTGAAGTGATAGAGCATCAGGCAGGTTGCCATTGTGGCGGAGAGCACATCGGCGATGGGCTCGGCCACATACACCCCTGTGACGCCCCAAAACAGAGGCAGGATCAGGGCCAGCGGAATGAGCAGGATGATCTTGCGCAGCACGGCAATAAACAGGGAGATCTTCGCCTGCCCAAGGCCCACGAACATGCTTTGAATGGCGTTTTGCAGGCCAAAGACACCCAGGCCGGCCGCATAAATGCGCAGGCCGCGCACGGTCAGCTCGATGAGCGCCTCATCCCGGGCGAACAGCGTAATGAACACGCGGGGGAAGAGCTCAATCAGCGCGCAGTAGGTCATCGTGATGCAAACCGTCGAAAGAAGCAGAAGCCTGAACGTGCGGCGCACACGCTGCACGTTGCCCGCGCCATAGTTAAAGCTCATCAGCGGCTGCACACCGTTTGTGTAACCGGAAAGCGGGGTGGAAAACAGCTGCACGACGCTGGTGATGACCGTCATCGTGCCCACATACAGGTCGCCGCCATAGGTCATCATGCCGCGGTTGAGCACCACCTGGATCGCGCTCTCTGTAAAGGCCATGGTAAAGGGGGACACGCCCAGCGCTGTCGTGCGCAGGAAAATGGAGCGGTTAAAGCGCAGGTTCCTGCGCAGCAGGCGGATTTTGGATCGGCTGCCGCACAGGGCAAACACCACCCACAGGCATGAAAACGCCTGCGAGATGACCGTGGCAACCGCTGCGCCGCTCACGCCCATTCCCATCACAAAGATGAAAAGCG
>DVMG01000236.1 GCA_018715105.1 Candidatus Ventricola intestinavium | reverse complement strand
TCCTGCGGCTCTGCGCCCGAGGCCGAAGCTGCGCAAAAGGATTTCCGCAACAAGAAAGACCGTTCTTTTTCACCTGCATGAAAAAAACGGTCCTGTTCTGTCTTTTCTCTCTTTATATGCATCCGTATCAGTAAGGGCACTCTTGTTCCAGAAAAAACTTTCCCGCAGAAAAGCCCTGTTTTTCCCTCTGTCACAGGGCATACAGCAAAATGGCCAACAGGTGGCACACGCTTCCCGCGATGACAAAAAGGTGAAACACACTGTGCATATACCGCTTCTTCTTCCCCATGCCATACAGCACCGCGCCCACGGTATAGCACAGTCCCCCGGCCAGGATCAGCGCAAAGCCGCCCCAGCCCACCGCCTGAATGAGCAGTGGAAGCCTGAAGAGGATCGTCCAGCCCATGCCGATATACAGCACCATGGAAAGAACGCGGAAGCGCTTGAGGTCGATGGCGGTCAGCGTGATGGCCACGGCCGCAAGCCCCCACACCACAGCCAGCAGCCCCCAGCTGGAAACCGGATCAATCGGCCGCATGGCGCTCAGAAGCAAAGGGGTATACGTGCCGGCGATCAGCACATAAATCGTGCAGTGATCCAGTACCTGCAAAACACGCTTGCCCATGCCGTCGCGCAGGCCATGGTAGACACTTGACATGGTATACAGCAAAATCATCGACACGCCGAAAACAATCGAGCCGGCCAGGCCATACCCATTGTGGTGAAGCGCCGAACGCACAATGCAAAACACCAGGGCCGCCACGCCGATGGCGCCGCCCACAATGTGCGAGATCATGTTAAACCTCTCTTCTCCCTTTGTGTAATCGGGCATCTCCCGGTCCATCAGCTTCGTGCGCAAAGCCGCGTTCCTCCCTTTCTGCGGACGGTTTGGGCCGTCAAATCTAGTTTTTAATACTACATATCATTGTAGCAAAAATTGCATTGTTTGTCAACAGCGCCCGAAGCCCTCTTTCCCCGCCTTTGGGTTCTCCGGCCTGTTATGCATCCGGGAACCGGCTCCCCGGCAAAGCCGCGCCATCCGCTGCCCTCCATGAGGACGGAAAGCTCCGAAAACGACGGGTTCTCCCTCCGCGAGAGAGGGAGAACCCGCTTTTGTGGTCCTTGGAATGCTTTTTATAACGTCTTTTCTAGGTATGTTCTCCCGAATGCTCAGGCCTTCTTTTCCATCTTGCGCTGGATGAATTTGACGCCTTCCATGATCGGGACAATGAGCACCGCCAGGCCCAGAGCGATCGCATATTCAGGCAGGCTGATCGGCGTAAATTCAAAGGCCGCCGCGACCACCGGCACTTCGATGACAATCGTGGTCAGGATCAGCGAAACGATCATCGCGCCGTAGAGGAAAACGTTATGCGTCTTCATGGAAAAGAGCGATCCGCGCCGGCTGCGCATGTTCAGCGCATGGAAGATTTCCACCATCGACAGCGTGAGGAAGGCCATCGTCGTGCCATCCGGGCTGTTGACAAATTCAAACACACCGCTCTCAATGTAGTGTCCCAGCACGTAGGAAATCATCACGAGAACGGAGACGATCAGTCCCTGGAAGACCACGTCAAAGCCCATGCCGCCCGCAAAGATGCCTTCCTTGGGATCCCTGGGCTGCCGCTTCATGATATCCGATTCACTCTTTTCCATGCCGAGCGCCAGCGCGGGGAAGCAGTCCGTGATCAGGTTAATCCACAGCAGATGAACCGGCTCCAGAATGGTGAATCCGATCAGCGTGGCGAAGAAGATGGAAATCACCTCCGCCAGGTTGGAAGCCAGAAGGAACTGGATAGCCTTGCGGATGTTGGCATAAATCCGCCTGCCTTCTTCCACAGCGGAAACGATGGTGGCGAAGTTGTCGTCCGCAAGCACCATATCCGCCACGTTTTTGGTCACATCCGTGCCGGTGATGCCCATGCCCACGCCGATATCCGCGCTCTTGATAGAGGGCGCGTCGTTGACGCCGTCGCCTGTCATGGCGGTGATTTTGCCCTGAGCTTTCCAAGCATTGACAATGCGCACCTTGTGTTCCGGCTGGACACGGGCATAGACGGCATAGCGCTCAATATTCTGCGCAAGCGTCTTTTCATCCATTTCATCCAGCTGTGCGCCCGTGATCGCCTGACTCGGATCGTCGATAATGCCCAGCTCCATGCCGATGGCCACGGCCGTGTCGCGATGGTCGCCCGTGATCATCACCGGGCGGATCCCCGCCTCCCGGCATTCCACAATGGCCGGCTTTACCTCCGGGCGCACCGGATCAATCATGCCGCACAGGCCCAGATAGGTCAGCTGCTGCTCCAGGGTTTCCGGCTCGGTGTTTTCCGGCATCTGCGCCCACTCGCGGCATGCGCCGCAGAGAACGCGCAGCGCCTGATCCGCCATGGCCTTGTTGTCCTGAAGAGCCTGCTCGCGCATCTCCTTGGTCATGGGCACCGTCTTGCCGCCAATCCACGCATGGGTGCAGCGCTCCAGCACCACATCCGGCGCGCCTTTTGTAAACTGAAGGATCTTTCCTTCCTTTGTCCTGTGGACGGTGGACATCATCTTGCGCATGGAATCAAAGGGAGCCTCGCCCACGCGCTCATATTCCACCTTCAGCGCATTCTTCTTAAGCCCGTTTTGCGCGGCGTCATTCACCAGAGCGCACTCTGTCGGCTCCCCGACAGCCTGCCCGGCTTCTTCATCATATTCCGCATCAGAGCAAAGCGCCATCGCCGTCTGCAGCCTCTGCACATCGTCCGTGGCGTGCTTGGTGACCGTCATCTTGTTCTGCGTCAGCGTGCCGGTCTTGTCCGAGCAGATCACCTGCGTGCATCCCAGCGTTTCCACGGCCGTCAGCTTGCGGATGATGGCGTTTTTATGGCTCATGTTCGTCACGCCGATGGAGAGCACAATGGTCACTACCGCGGCCAGCCCCTCCGGGATCGCCGCCACAGCCAGCGAGACCGCTACCATGAACGTGTCAAGCATCGTCGCCGCGGTAATGCCCTCGGGCGTGCCCTGCGCGCGCAGCAGGCCCACCGCAAAGATAATCGCGCAGATGCCCAAAACGAGGCCCGTGAGGATCTTGCTGAGCTGGTTGAGTTTGAGCTGCAGCGGGGTCTCCTCTTCCTTCGCCTGGGAGAGCGCGCCCGCAATCTTGCCCATCTCGGTGTTCATGCCCGTGCCTGTGACGACAGCCTTGCCCCGTCCATAGACGACCGTGGAACCCATATACATCATGTTCTTGCGGTCTCCCAGGGGCACATCCTTGGCGTCGCCCAGCGAGAGAATGTCGATAAACTTGTTCACCGGCACGGACTCGCCCGTCAGCGCAGCTTCTTCAATCTTCAGGCTTGCGCTTTCGATGATCCGTCCGTCCGCGGGCACGGCATCGCCCGCCTCCAGCAGCACAATGTCGCCCGGCACCAGTTCCTCGCTTTTGAGCGTCACAGCTTTGCCATCGCGCAGCACGTGGCTCGTGGCCGCCGCGATCTCCTGCAGGGCGGCGATCGCCGCTTCCGCCTTGCTCTCCTGCACGACTCCCAGCACAGCGTTGATGATCACCACGGCCAGGATGATGATGACGTCGGCAAAGGATTCACCCTGATAATAGGCCGTCACACCGGATATCGCCGCGGCCACAATCAGGATGATGATCATCGGGTCAGCCAGTTCGCCAAGGAAGCGGCTGAGGAGGGACGGTTTCTTGCCCTCTTCCAGCTTGTTCTTGCCGTATTGACCAAGTCTTCGCTCTGCCTCCGCGCTCGTCAGGCCATTGTCGGATGTGTTCTGCTCTTTGAGCACATCCTCCCGGCTTTCCAGAT
>DVMG01000235.1 GCA_018715105.1 Candidatus Ventricola intestinavium | reverse complement strand
ATATTCTTTCCGTCCACCCGGACGGTGCCGGAAGTGGGCCGGTCCAGCCCGCCCAGCATGTGCAGCAGGGTCGACTTGCCGGATCCGGAGGTGCCGACAACCGCCACAAACTCCCCCTGTTCGACAGAAAGATCGACGCCATCCAGGGCGCGGACCTGCGTATCTCCGGAACCATAATACTTTTTCAGCCCTTCGGTCTGTAAGATGATCATAAGCGAATCCTCCAGAAGTTAAGTCTTGTTGTCTTTTGACAATACAGACTTTACCACGGCCATCTTTCCAGATCCTTTCGGGAAGATGACAGTTTTGAAAGAATTCCCCTTCAAAAGAATCCTATTCTCTGGGAAGGAAGATCGAGAAAACACTGCCCTGCCCGGGGGCGCTTTTTACTTTGACATATCCGCCCTCTTGTTCCAGAATCTGCCTGGTCAGATAAAGGCCGATTCCCACCCCCTCGGCCTGATAAGCTTCGGATCCGCGGTAAAACCGGCCAAAAATGTTTGCCTGCTCGGCCTCCTGAATGCCGGGGCCGGTATCAAAGACCCGAATGGCGGAGAACAGCTCAAAGTTTCGGATTTCGATGGATACCGTACCGCCGGAGGGCGTGTATTTGACCGCGTTGTCCAGCAGATTGCATACCGCTTCTTCCGTCCATTTGGGGTCAAACACGGCTTGCCCATCAAGGGTCTGCACCGTGAGGGTCAGCCCCTTTTCTGCCGCCTTCGGGGCATATTGCGCGGCTGCACGCTCCACCATGGGGGCGAGCGCCTCTGTGCGGGGATGGAGGGCCAGGATGCCCGTCTCCAGCCGGGATGTTTTGACCAAGGCCTCGATCAGCGTTTGCAGCTTGCGGGATTGGCCGCGGATAGCCTGAACGCAATGCTGCGCCTGGGGCGTGAGGGGCTGTTCCTCCAGAAGCTGGGCATAGAGCTGAAGGTTGGAAACCGGGGTTTTTGTCTGATGGGAGATGTCCGAGATCAGGGCGCTGATCTGATCTCGCTGGGCCTGAATGTTTTGAACAGACAGTTTGCTGGCCGCGAGGTAACGGGCCAGCCGGCTTTCCAGCGCCGAGAGACGGGTTTCATCGAAAACCTCTTCTGTAAAATTCCCGTCCATGGCGGCATCCAGCATGTTTTCCAGCCGCCGCATGGTGCGGGCAGTCTGCCGGCGGCTCCAAACCGCCACAGCCACGCCGAAAAGAGCCGCCAGCGCAGCGGCGAAGCAAAGGGATTCATTCATGATTTCACCGCCCAGGCATAACCGATGCCATACACCGTTTTCAGGTATTCCGGCTTCGCCGGATCCCGCTCCAGTTTGTTCCGCAGACGCTTCATGGTGACAGACAGCGCGTTTTCCTCGACAAAAGAGGCTCCATCCGTCCATATCCGATCCACCAGCACCTCCCGGGGAACGGCATGCCCCCGGTTTTCCACCAAAACCCGCAGAAGCTTCTGCTCGGTTCTGGACAACTCCACCGCGATGCCGCTTCGCCGGAATTCCATGCGCTGAAAGTCAAAGGAAAAAGGGCCGAGCGCGAAAACCCCGGTTTCTGCACACCCGCTCCTGCGCAGCTGAGCGCCGACTCTGGCCCGAAGCACGGCCAGGGAAAAGGGCTTTGTTATATAGTCGTCCGCGCCTGCCTCCAGCCCGGTCACTTCATCCAGTTCCAAATCGTTGGCGGTGAGAAGAATGACCGGAACAGGGTTCCCCTGCGCCCGCAGCCGCCGCAGCAGGTCGATCCCGCTGCCATCCGGCAAGTTGATATCCAGAATCAGCAGAGAAAACGGCTGCTGCAAGGCGCGCTCTGCCTGCCTGAGCGTCTGGGCCAGCGTGATTCGGCATTCAGGCGTTTCCAATGCCATTGCAATTCCGCGGCCCAAAGACTCGTCATCTTCCAAAATGAAAATCTGCTCCATGTCGTTCTCCTTATGTTGGCCATTGCAGTCTCTTTTTGATTGCGTAAACCGTCCTTTTGAAAAGAACATCCGCAAAACACACGCCCAGATTCCCCCATTTGCGCGGCTTGCGCGGCGTTCCAGCGAAAGGAACGTCCTTTTGGAAAGTTGCCGCATGAAGGCAGAGCGGGGCGTTTTCAAAGATCGTTTTTTTCTCAAAAGAGGAAGAAAATGCCTCTGTCATTCGTCTATTTCCTGAACGGCCCTTTCAAAGCAGAGCAGATCATGGGCGACAGGCGTGTAGAACAGGCGTTTGATACGGGCCAGATCCCTGGTCTGGGGCAGGATCCACATCAGTTTGGTGACGACGGACTCGATTGTCATCGTGTGCGCTTCCAGCACACCGGGATTGGAAGCCGCCCGGGCGCCAACCTCATAGACGGTCAGGTCGCTCCCCTCATGCGGCACCTGGGTGGTGATGACAAGAGGCTTCCCTGCGGCGCTCCACACGGAAACGGCGCTGAGGAAATCCTCCTGCTCATAGCAGGGAAGGCCGCCCACGCCGAAGCTCTCGATGACGAGCGCGCCATACTCCTGCACAAGCAGCCGCAGAATGGAGGGATTCATCCCCGGAATCAGGCGCAGAACAAACACGCGCGGATTCAGCCGGCTGTAAAAAACGGGGCGGGCAGAGGGCTTTTTTTCCCGAATGTAGTGCAGGATGCGTCCTTCGCGCAGAAGGGCGACATCGGGATAGTCGATGCTGGAGAAGGCGTTCATGGATTTTGTGCGCATTTTCCGGGCCCGTGTGCCGCATATGACGCGCCCGTCAAACACCACGAAGACCCCTGAAAGCGCATCGTCCTGAGCCGCGAGAAAGGCGTCAAACAGATTGCGCCTGGCGTCTGTATCCTGCTCGTAGATGGATTTCTGGGAGCCTGTGAGCACGATGGGCTTGCCGCTTCCCTGAATGAGATAGCTCAGGGCGCTGGCTGTGTAGGCCATGGTGTCTGTGCCATGGGTGATGACAAAGCCGTCATAGGCATCGTAATGGGACTGCACGCACTGCGCCAGACGCAGCCAACAGGCGGGGGACATGTTGGTGGAATCGATGTTCATGAGCTGGAGGGCGTCAATGCGGCATACGGAAGCCAGGGACGGTACGCATTGGAGGATGTCCTGCGCCAGAAGCTGCGGAGCAAGGCCGCTTCCCGTGGGGCGGCTGGCGATGGTGCCGCCTGTGGCGATGAGCAGAATGGTTTTCATGAGAATCCCCTCTTTCCTGTGATCCCATTCATTATAGCACGGCCCGCGGTGAGGAGAAAGCGTGATTTGCATGGGAGACGTGTGTTTGACGGACGGGAAACAGGATGCTATAATAGAGCGAATCTTCCCGCCGGGGGATCCGGCTGGCGGATTTTCATATAACAGGGTTTTGAAAAAGAGGGGCCGTCCGTTTGCCGGAAAAAGGCATGGAGGCCCGCAGAGGAATGCCGCAGAGGGCTTTGCTGGATTCCGGTTTGTAAATGAAGGAGGAATGATGATGAAAAACGCAAGAATTTTGGCCGGCCTGTCGGCGCTTGTGCTCATGCTGACATGGGCCTGTGCGGTTTTCGGGGAGGAAGCGCCGCGTTCGGTGCTGCTCGTGCAGCTGCCGGAAGACGCGCAGATGATCGAAAACATCGAGTTTGAGGACGGAGATTTTATTCAGACCTATCAGCTCAGCGGCGGTGCGCGCGTACAGCTTCTTCGGTACGCGGATTTTGATATGACGCTGGAAGAGCTGGTTCAGAGCGAGTGGACGGGCGCGACGGATGTGTCCGCGGTGGACATTTCATCGATCAGCGGCAATCCCGCCAGCGGCGTGAGCCTGACGTATGCCGAAGAGGGGCAGGAAGAAGTGAGGGCCACCCTCGTGCTGGTCACGGCCGGACAGGATTCCCTGGTGTTTCAGGCTGTGTATCCCTCCAGCCTGGGCGAGGAGCAGATTTCTTCTGTCGTGCAGGAGATGATTGACGGGATGGAGGTGCTCGGCGGCGCAGGCGCCGCCATGCAGGAGGTGGGCTGAGAACAGCCCCGCAGGATCGGGCGGCTTCATGAAAGACGAAAAAACGGCGATATGCGCTCCGCAGGGGGAGCGCGTATCGCCGTTTTTGGGATTGCGAAGGCGGGCAAAGGCCAAAGGGGCGGGGCCGGCGGGAAAGAGGCGGTTTTCTTGTCAGGCAGGTCGTTTTGCGGTATAATGAATTCCATCAAAACCGGGAGGAAACGCCATGACGCGCGATACTTGGGAAAGAGGATGTGCTCTGCTGTGCCTGCTTACGCGCGCCGCGTGGGAAGAGGGGATGCCGCCTCCGCTTACGCGGCAGGCGGTCAGAAAGCTGGAGGCATCTGGCGCTCTGCATTCGCTTGTGCTGCGCGATGATCCGGAAATGGAGGAGGAAACGGCAAGCCGCGTCCGAGCGCTGCTCGCCCGGACGAAGGCGGTTTTCAGGCTGATGGAAGCGTATGAAAGGCAGGGCTATCGCCTGATGCTTCCCGCCGATTCCCGCTGGCCGCATGTGCTTGACGCATTGGGTGCGCAGGCGCCTCTTTTCCTGTTTTATCACGGGAATGCGCGGCTGCCCGATCATCCCCGTATGGCGGTAGCGGGAAGCCGGGATATTGCGCCCCTCACAGCGGATATGGCGCGCCGGCTTGGCCGCATGCTTGCGCAGGAGGGAATCACGCTTGTCAGCGGCGGGGCACGCGGGGTGGATCTGGCGGCGCAGCGCGCGCTGCTGGAAGCGGGCGGCTCGATGATTCTGGTGCCAGCCCTGCCTGTCTCACAGGTGCCGATGGGAAAGCTGGAGCGCCGTGCGATGGAAGAAGGCCGGATGCTCATCCTGTGCGACACATTGCCGGACGAGCCCTTTTCTGCCGCCAAGGCGCTTGCGCGCAACCATACGATCTATGCGCTGGGGGATGCGGCACTGGTTGTGGCTGCCAGGCGCGGCCTGGGAGGAAGCTGGCGCGGGGCGACAGACTGTCTGCGCGGAGGATGGTCCCCCGTGTATGCGGCCTATGGCGAAGGAAGGGATTTCGATGGAAACCGCGCTTTGAGGGCCCTGGGTGCGCGCGGAATCGATTTGAGCGGAGAGAAAGACCTGCTCGGGCAGCTGACGGCCCGCCTGGAGCAGACGGCGATCAGGCTGCCGTAGATGGGAGAAGGCACGGGATCATGGAGGGAGCACCGGGAAGGGGGAAGCGGGCGGATGCGCCGGAACATCACCATCTTGGATGGGGCGATGGGCACGATGCTCAGAAAAGCGGGGCTTGATCCGCAGGGAAGGCCCGAACTGCTCTGTGTCACGGCGCCGCACGTCGTGGAGGAGATTCACCGCCGCTATGTGCGCGCGGGCGCGCAGATGATTCTGACGAATACGTTTCGCGTGAATGCCCGCACGCTGGCGGATACGGGTTTTTCTGTCGGGCAGACTGTCCGCGCGGCCGTGGAGGCGGCACGGCGCGCCTGCGAGGGAACCGGAGCCCTGGTTGCACTGGATATAGGCCCTACCGGCGCGCTGATGGAACCGTTTGGCAGCCTGCGGGCGGAGGAGGCATACGGTCTGTTTGCCCAGGTGGTCCGGGAGGGGGTACGGGCCGGCGCGGATGCAGTATTTTTTGAAACGTTTTCAGATCTGAGCGAGCTGCGGGCGGGGATTCTGGCGGCAAAGGAAAACTGCACCCTGCCCGTATTGGCCTGCATGACGTTTGAAACGGGAGGGCGCACCTTCCTGGGATGCAGGGCCGACGCAGCCGCCATGGCGCTGAGCGCGCTTGGCGTGGCGGCGGTGGGGATGAATTGCTCGGGCGGCCCGCAGCAGGCGGCGCCGGTTTTGCGCGCCATGCGCACGTGCACCGATCTGCCGCTGATCCTCAAGCCCAATGCCGGCCTGCCCGATCCGCAGACGGGCGCGTATGCCATGGAACCGGATGTGTTTGCCGCGGACTGCGTGCCGCTGGCGGATCTCGGCGCGGCCTATATCGGAGGCTGCTGCGGCACAACGCCGGAGTACATCGCCGCGCTGAAAAGAGGGCTCGCGGGCCGGGAAGCCGTGTGGAACGCAAAAACCGTGCATGGAATCTGCTCAGCCGGAGAGGTCTGTGCGTTTGGCCGCGGGGTGCGTGTGGTGGGCGAACGCATCAACCCGGCGGGGAAAAAGAAGCTCGCGCAGGCGCTGCGCGAGCAGAATATGGAGGAAGTTGTCGCGGAAGCTGTCCGGCAGGCGGAGGCAGGAGCGCAGATTCTGGATGTCCATGTCGGTCTTCCCGGCCTGGACGAAGAGAAGACCATGCGGCGCGTGGTCACGGCCATATCCGGCGCGGTTTCCCTGCCGCTCCAGATCGATTCGAACAATCCTGCCGCCATAGAAGCCGGGCTTCGCGCCGCGCCGGGGAAATGCCTGGTCAACAGCGTGAACGCTTCGGCGGCGTCGCTGGCCGCTGTGCTGCCGGTCGTTCAAAAATATGGTGCGGCGGTGGTGGGGCTGACCATGCGGGAGGACGGGCTGCCGGCCACGGCGAAGGAGCGGGTGGATATGGCCCGCAGGATCGTGAGCGCGGCGCTTCAAAGCGGCATTCCGCGCGAAGATGTGGTGATCGACTGCCTGGCGCTGACGGCCGCCGCGCAGCAGGATCAGGCGGCACAGACGCTTGAGGCCGTCCGCCGCGTGCATGCGGAACTGGGGCTTGAGACGATGCTGGGCATCTCCAATGTCTCCTTTGGCCTGCCGGACAGGGCCTGCATGGCGAAAGCATTTTTGGCCCAGGCCCTTGCCTGCGGGCTGACGATGCCCATTGTCAACCCCGATCAGCCCGGCATCATGGACATGATCGATGCCTGCCGGGTGCTCTCCGGGGAGGATGCGGGCTGTGCCCAATACGTAAAAAAGCATGCCGCACCAGGGGGTGAATCTGCGCCGCCAGCCGGCTTGCGCGGGGAGGAAGGCGCGCTTTTTGCGGCCATTGAAAGGGGAATCGCGCGGGATGCCGCCGCCTGCGCGCGCACACTGCTTGAAAACGAAAAGCCGCTTGAGCTTGTGGAGCGGCACATCCTGCCCGCCCTGGATGCCGTCGGAGAACGCTATGAAAAAGGGCGGATTTTTCTGCCGCAGCTGATGCATGCTTCTGCCGCGGCAGAAGCGGCGCTTGATGAGGCGCGCCATGCCCTGAGCGCGCAAGGGCAAAGCAGGCTTCAAAAGGGAACCGTGGTGCTGGCCACGGTGGAGGGCGATATGCATGATATCGGAAGGCGCATTGTGCGCATGCTGCTTGAAAGCTATGGTTTTCAAGTTGCGGATCTGGGGCACAACGTGCCCGCGCAGCGGGTGGTGGAAACGGTGCGGAAAACGGGGGCCGGTCTTGTGGGGCTCTCGGCTCTGATGACCACCACATTGCCCGCCATGGCGCGCACGATTTCCAGCCTGCGCAGAGCCGGCCTGCAGGCGCCCGTCGTGGCAGGCGGGGCGGTGCTCACACAGGAATATGCGGAAAAGATCGGAGCGGATTATTACGCCGCAGATGCCCGGCAGACGGCGCAGATTGCGCGCCGGGTGCTGGGCTGAGCTGCGCGGTATGCCGGACGGCGTATCGGGCGGGTGAATTGTGTGCTTCTGGCAGAACCTTCCTTTTTATTTGTGTCCAGGCAAATGCTGACGGATACCATGCGCGGCACGTTTTTTTCAAGATTCAATTTTCCCAAATCCCTTTGGTGAATCCTGAAAAACCGTTAAAGACAAATCTGCGGATTTATGATAAAATGAGGAAGTACGGTCTGGATTCGACACACAGGCGGCCATGCCGCAGAAATCTGGGGGAAACGCATATGAAAGGCATCATCCTGGCTGGCGGAGCCGGCACGCGCCTGTATCCGCTGACGATGGTCACCAGCAAGCAGCTATTGCCCGTCTACGACAAGCCCATGATTTATTACCCGCTCTCCACGCTGATGCTCGCGGGCATTCGCGATATCCTCATCCTCTCCACACCGGAAGATACGCCGCGCTTTGAGCACCTGCTGGGTGACGGCAGCCAGTTCGGCGTGAACCTTTCTTACAAGGTGCAGCCCAGCCCGGACGGGCTCGCGCAGGCGTTTTTGCTGGGTGAAACATTCATCGGGGAGGACGCCTGCGCCATGGTGCTGGGCGATAATATTTTCTACGGCAACGGCTTCTCGAGGATTCTGCGCATGGCTGTGGCCAACGCGGAGGAAAATGGCCGCGCGACGGTGTTTGGCTATTACGTCAGCGATCCGCAGCGTTTCGGCGTGGTGGAGTTTGACGAGGGTGGCAGAGTTGTTTCCATCGAGGAAAAGCCCCAATGCCCCAAGAGCAACTACGCGGTGACCGGGCTGTACTTCTACCCGAAGGGCGTCTCCGCGATGGCGCATCAGGTGCGTCCCTCGGCGCGAGGGGAGCTGGAGATCACCACGCTCAACGAGATGTACCTGAATAAAGCGCTGCTTGACGTACAGCTGCTGGGACGGGGCTTCGCGTGGCTGGATACCGGCACGATGGACAGCCTGGTGGATGCGGCGGACTTTGTGCGCATGATTGAGCAGCGGCAGGGCATCAAGATCAGCGCGCCGGAGGAGATCGCCTATAAGAACGGCTGGATCAGCCGGGAAACCCTGATGGAGTCCGCCGCGCGCTATGGAAAGAGCCCCTACGGCCAGCATCTCAAGGCCGTTGCGGAAGGAAAGGTGAGATACTGATATGGCGATGAAGCGAATCGACACCGGGCTGCCCGGCGTGTGCATCGTCGAGCCGCAGGTGTTTGGCGATGCGCGCGGCTATTTCATGGAAACGTACAATAAGAAGGCGTTGGAGGAGATCGGCATCATCGCCGATTTCGTGCAGGACAATCAGAGCTTCACGGCGGCCAGGGGCGTGCTGCGCGGCATCCACTTCCAGAACGCGCCGCACGCGCAGGCCAAGCTCGTGCGCGTGACGCGCGGCGCGGTGATGGATGTGGCGGTCGATCTGCGAAAGGGAAGCCCGACGTACTGCCAGTGGGTGGCCGTTGAACTCTCCGCGGAGAACAAGCGCATGCTCTTCATCCCGCGCGGGTTCGGCCACGGTTTCAAGACGCTGACCGACGATGTGGAGTTCTGCTACAAGGTCGACAACCTCTACGACAAGGCGTGCGACCGGGGCATTCGATTCAACGATCCCGCCATCGGCGTGGATTGGGGAGACGTCGTGGAGGAATTGCTTTCGCAGAAGGACACGAGCGCGCCGCTGCTGGCGCAGAGCGACTGCAATTTTGTGTACGGGGAAATATAAGGAGGCCATATGACCATCATCGTCACCGGCGGCGCCGGTTTCATCGGCAGCAACTTCATCTTTCATATGCTCAGCAAGCACCCGACCTACCGCATCGTCTGCCTGGACAAGCTGACCTACGCGGGCAACCTCTCAACGCTTGCGCCCGTGATGGACAGCCCCCATTTCCGCTTCGTGAAGGCCGACATCTGCGACCGCGAGGCGGTGGACAGGCTCTTTGAGGAGGAACACCCGGACATCGTGGTGAACTTCGCGGCCGAGAGCCATGTGGACCGCTCCATCGAGGACCCCGGCATTTTCCTCAGGACCAACATCCTGGGCACGCAGGTGCTGATGGATGCCTGCCGCCAATACGGCATCGGGCGCTACCATCAGGTATCCACCGACGAGGTATACGGCGACCTGCCGCTCGACCGCCCGGATCTGTTCTTCACCGAGGAGACGCCGATCCACACATCCAGCCCCTACAGTGCGTCCAAGGCAGGCGCCGACCTGCTGGTGCTGGCGTATCACCGCACATACGGCCTGCCGGTGACGATCTCGCGCTGCTCCAACAACTACGGCCCGTACCATTTCCCGGAGAAGCTGATCCCGCTGATGATCGCCAACTGCCTGAACAACAAGCCTCTCCCCGTCTACGGCAAGGGCGAGAATGTGCGGGACTGGCTCTACGTCGAGGATCACTGCAAGGCCATCGACCTCATCATCCACAACGGGCGCGTGGGGGAGGTCTACAACATCGGCGGGCACAACGAGATGCGCAACATCGACATCGTGAAGCTTATCTGCCATGAATTGGGCAAGCCGGAGAGCCTGATCACCTACGTGACCGACCGCAAAGGACACGACATGCGCTATGCCATCGACCCGACGAAGATCCACAGGGAGCTGGGCTGGCTGCCGGAAACGAAGTTTGCCGACGGCATCCAAAAGACGATCGCGTGGTATCGGAACAACCGGGAATGGTGGGAGACGATCCTCAGCGGCGAGTATCAGAACTATTACGAGAAGATGTACGGCAACAGGTGAGGAGCGAATATGAAAATCTTTGTCACCGGTGTGAGCGGCCAGCTGGGGCACGACGTCATCCATGAACTCGCTGGGCGCGGCTATGCGGCCGTGGGCAGCGACATCCAGCCGCAATACGCGGGCATCGCCGATGCGAGCGCCGTCACCCGCACGCCCTATGTGCAGCTGGATATCACCGACGGGGCGCGCGTGAGCGCCGTGCTGCGTGAGGTCAGGCCCGACGCGGTCATCCACTGTGCGGCATGGACGGCGGTCGATGCGGCAGAGGATGAGGACAAGCGCGGCAGGGTGCGCGCCATCAATGCGGGCGGCACGCGTCACATCGCCGCAGCCTGCCACGAGCTGGGCTGCAAAATGATGTACATCAGTACGGACTATGTGTTTGACGGACAGGGAGAAACCCCGTGGAAGCCGGAATGCACGGACTACGCGCCGCTGAACGTCTATGGCGAGACGAAACTGGAAGGCGAGTGGGCCGTGCAGGAGCTTGTGGAGCGGTTTTTCATCGTGCGCATCGCGTGGGCATTTGGCCTGAGCGGCAGCAATTTCATCAAAACGATGCTCCGCCTGGGACAGACGCACGAGGCGCTGCGCGTGGTGTGCGACCAGGTGGGCACGCCGACCTACACGCTCGACCTGGCGCGGCTGCTGGTGGACATGATCGGGACGGAAAAATACGGGGTTTACCATGCGACCAACGAGGGCGGCTATCTCAGCTGGGCGGATTTCGCCAGAGAGATCTTCCGCCAGGCGGGCATGCCGACACAGGTGATCCCGGTGACGACGGCGCAGTACGGCCTGGCGAAGGCGACGCGCCCGTTCAACAGCCGGCTGGATAAAGCGAAGCTTGTGGAAAGCGGCTTTGTCCCCCTGCCGGACTGGAAGGACGCGCTTTCGCGGTATCTGAAGACGATCCTTCCCCTCACACACTAGAGGCGGACGCCGGCATTTAGCAGCAGAGAATCAAACGATTGGGGTGCTTCCTGCGTGCACTCCTTTTTTATGGACACATTCTCAAGCAAAAAGGACAGCATCCCCTCTCCATTGGAGGAAATACCACGTTTTGCTTCCAGGTAGGCATTCCTCAGGAACACGTTTTCAATGCAGCTTCCGGGGAGATTCCGGATCACCAGCGCATCGAGCGCGCCGTGACAGCGAATGTCTTCCATGACGATGCCGCGAAAAACGGGCATATCCTCCGGAGAATAGAGGAAACTGCCGTCGGCATGGCGCGGCGCATCGGCCGGCATGGCGGCGGTGTCGCGTCCCATGATGAAGGAAACGGCCTCCTTGAGGATGTTGTGCATGTAAATATGCCGGATTTGGATATTTTCGATGATGCCGCCGCGGCCATAGCAGCTTTTGAATCGAAGGCCGCGGTCCGTGCGGGTGAAGATACAGTTTTCAACAAGGATGTTGCGGATGCTACAGGCTGTTTCCGTGCCGATGACAAATCCTCCGTGGCCCGCAAAGACCTGACAGTGATGAATGTGAACATCCTGCGTGGGGACGCCCAGGCTCCGGCCTGCGGCGTTTTTTCCGGCCTTCATGCAGATGGCGTCGTCCCCGACGTCCAATATGCAGTCATGTACATGCGCATGCTGACTGCATTCCAGATTGAGTCCGTCCGTATTCGGGGCATCCCAGGGGGATTTGATGAGCAGATGACGGGCCGTAATCTGGCGGCAGAGAAGCGGATGGATGGTCCACGCAGGAGAATTTTGAAGGGTCACGCCTTCAAGCAGGATGCGCTCGCAGCGGATGAATTCAACCATGCAGGGGCGGTAGAAGGGCTTTCCCCTTTCGGCCTGCTCAAAATCCGTCACCAGCCCGGACTGGCTCTGAAAGTAGTCGCTGCCGATTTTGTGCTCCGCCGTGGGCCACCATACATGGCGCTGCGGATCCGCATCATCCAGCCCTCCGCGCCAGCGCAGAATATAAGCCCACATTTCATCCGTCTGTTCCCAGCGGCGGACATACCACCAGGCATCGCCATTGCCGTCGAGGACCCCCTCGCCGGTGATGGCGATGTCGGTTTCATCGGTGGCCCAGATGGGCGACGTGCAGCGGATAGACGGATATCCTTCGTAATAGGAAGAGATGAGCGGATAATCGTCATAATTCCGGCTGAACAGGATGAAAGCCCCGCGCTCCAGATGCAGGTTGACATGGCTGCGGATGTGAATCGGACCGGTCCTGTAGCACCCGGCTGGAACAACCACCCGGCCGCCGCCCTGGGCGGAGCAGGCTGTAATGGCCGCTTCAAAGGCGTCTGTGCACAAGGCGCCGTCGCACCGCGCTCCATAATCGCGCACATTGTAATCCACCGGGCGGAACGTGGGCACATGAACATCGGGCAGCTCAAAACCGGAAATCGGTTCCATCTTTGAATCTCTCCTTTTGAAGCTCGCTTGATCCCGTCGGTTTGCGCCTCCGGCGGGTGAGGATAATCAGGATAATTCAGTATATACCGCGCGCCGTTTTTTTGTAAAGGCGGCGATCTTTTTGCCGAAACCCAAAAAGCCTTGTGCATGCGGCAATTTTGAAAATTGTGCAAATGAGATGATCATGGAAAAATGATCTGAAAAAGTTGAATAAAGATGAGATGAACAGGCAGGGAATATGTTGCTAGTTCCACAAAGACAGAATTCGTGTATACTGTTGAACAGAAAAGCGGGCGCAAGGAATCCCGCGTTGAGGACGACCCCATGCCCCTAAGGAAGGCAGGAAGGGACGGCAATCAAGACACGACAACAGCGACAAGGAGGTATTCTCAAATGACAGCACACGCCATGAAAAGGAAAAAAGACCGGCCGGCAAGACGAGGGCTGACGCTCCTGCTTGCCATGATCCTGTGCCTGGCATGCACAGGAACGGCTCAGGGGGAAGGGGAGGCCCTGACCATCTTTTCCCAGGTTGCCGATACGGAGATTTCCCAGCACGGGGATGTGCCCTCTATGCAGGAGCTTTCCCGCGTGACGGGCGTGGATGTGGAATGGGTGCATCCGCCCAGAGGGCAGGAAAAAGAGCAGTTTAACCTGATGGTCGTCTCGCAGGATCTGACCGATATCATCTATTACAATTGGGCGGATTATTCCGGCGGGCCGGAAAAGGCGATTCTGGACGAAGTGATCCTTCCGCTCAACGACTATATCGATGCGTATGCGCCCAACCTCAAAGCGTTTTTTGAGGCAAATCCCGAGGCCAAGCGCCAGGCCACCACGGATGACGGCACGATCTATATGTTCCCATTTGTGCGCGACGTATGCCTGAGCGAGGAAACAATGGGCCTCAATTTTACGCAGGGACCCATTTACCGCCTGGATTGGGCAGAACAGCTGGGCATTGACCCGCCGCAGACGATTGAAGACTGGTATGAGATGCTCTGTGCATTCCGTGACAACGATATGAACGGGAACGGAGATCCGAACGACGAGATCCCCTTCTCCGGCGTCTGGACATCTACGGCGCAGTATTCGATCAATTATTTCTGTGCGGCCTTTGGCGTGCTCCAGGGCTTCTATCTGGAAGATGGAAAGGTAAATCACTCCATCCTGTCGCCGAAATACAAAGAATATCTGGATACCATGCGCCAGTGGTATGCGGAGGGGCTGATCGATCCGGATTATCTGGCGATTGATTCCAACACCTTCCAGGCAAAGGTGACAAGCGGCTTGGTGGGCAGCTGGATCGGCTCGGAAACCGCGCACTATGTCAACTATGCGCAGGTGATGGAGGAAACGCTTCCGCAGGCGCAGATCAAGGCCATCCCATGGCCCATGACCAAGGACGGCAACCGCTATACGGCTCAGCCCGCGGTGAACGCAATCTGCAATGGCAAGGGATTTGCCATCAGCTCGGCATGCAAGGATATTGAAGCCGCGATGCGGTATCTTGACTACATTTACTCGGAAGAGGGCATCCGTCTGGTCAATTACGGCATTGAAGGCGAGCATTATGTGCTGGATGAAGAGGGGAACGTCGTCTGGACGGAAGAAATGCAGGCGCAGATTGACGAAAAGGGGTTCCGCGGCGCGGTGATCCCGGTGGCCTTCGGCGGCCGTTCCGGTTACATTTATCAGGACACGCAGCTGGCCATGATGGCGAAAACCGATCCGGCGCAGATGGAGGCCGTGGAAACATGGGGGCAGGCCTCCGCCGACCTGATCGTTCCGACCCTTACGCCCACCATGGAGGAAAGCGCGACATTTGCGGATATCATGAGCCAGGTAAACACCTATCTGGACGAGATGGTCGGCAAATACATCATGGGACTGATCGACACGGCGGAATATGACACCATGGTGGAAAACTGCAAGAAGATGGGGATTGAGCAGGCGCTGGAAATTGAAAACGCGGCCTATGCGCGTTATTTAGCTCGCTGATAGCCCGATGAAAGGCCGGAGGGCGCAGAAAAAGTGTGTTCTCCGGCCTTTTTATACGCATTGAACCGAAAGGGGCGAATTTCGTGAAGGGGCCATGGAGAAATCAATCGCCGCTGCAGGCGCGCGCGACGTGGGGTGAGCGGGCGATTAAGGATGCCAGAAAGCATGTCTATATCTACGTGATGGCTATCCCCATGCTTGTCTACTATCTGCTGTTCTGCTACGCGCCGATGTATGGGGCGATCATTGCTTTCAAGGATTTTTATCCCAAGCTCGGCATTATGGGCAGCCCGTGGGCGGGGATGAAGCACTTTGTCAATTTTTTTCATAACGTTTATTTTTCACGCCTGCTAGGGAACACGGTCATTTTGAGCATGCTCAATCTGATCTTTGGCTTTCCCGCGCCGATCCTCCTGGCCATTCTGCTCAACGAGGTGCGGCAGAGCTGGTTCAAGCGCACGGTGCAGACGGTGAGCTATCTGCCTCACTTTATCTCTGTGATGGTGATCTGCGGCATGATTGTGGATTTTACATCCAGTCAGGGGGTCATCAACGATCTGCTGGCGCTGTTTGGCGTCAAACGGCAGACGATGCTGCTCAACCCTGCGCTGTTTCGCCCTATTTATGTGATCAGCGAAATCTGGCAGGGGATGGGATGGGGCTCCATTGTATATCTGGCCGCGCTCACAGCGATTGACCCGCAGCTGTATGAGGCGGCGCGCATGGATGGCGCAGGCAAGCTGCGCCAGATCTGGCATGTGACCCTGCCCGGCATCATGCCGACCATCGTTGTGATGCTGATCCTCAAACTTGGTTCCATGATGAGCATCGGCTCTGAAAAGATTCTGCTGCTGTATAACTCCAACACCTATTCCACGGCAGACGTGATTTCAACATTTGTCTACCGAAAAGGGCTGCTTGAAGCCAATTACAGCTTTTCCACGGCGGTGGGCCTGTTTAACTCCGTGATCAACTTTGCCCTTGTGCTGATGGCCAACATCATCAGCCGCAAAGTCAACGAAACCAGCCTGTGGTGAGGAGGAAAGCACATGAAGATCAAAAGGACGGCAGGCGAGCGCATTTTCGAGGTCTTGAATCTCTTCTTCCTGACGCTTGTTATCGTTGTGACGCTTTATCCGTTTTTGCATGTCCTCTTCGCTTCGCTGAGCAACCCCAACCTCCTCAGCGCGCACACGGGGATTCTGACCCATCCGCTTGGCTTCAGCCTGGATGCGTATCAGGCCGTGCTGGAAAACCCCGATATCTATACCGGATATGGAAACACCCTGTTTCTGGTTGTCGTGGGGACGGTGTGCAGCATGGTGATCACCATTCTTTCGGCCTATGTGCTTTCAAGGCGCGGATATGCGCTGCGCCGGGCGTTTAATTTCATTGCGACGTTCACCATGTTTTTCAGCGGCGGCCTGATTCCGTTTTATCTGCAGGTCAAGAGCCTGGGGCTTCTTGACACGCGCTGGTCGCTGATTTTTCCCACGATGATGAGCACCTATAACCTGATCGTGCTGCGAACCTCCTTTTCATCCATTCCAAGCAGCCTGGAGGAGGCGGCGCGGATCGACGGGGCGAACGATTTCCTGATCCTGCTTCGCGTCATCCTGCCGCTGTCCGGCGCATCCATCGCGGTGATGGTGCTCTTTTACGGCGTGGGATATTGGAACGCGTGGTTTTACTCCATGGTTTTC
>DVMG01000234.1 GCA_018715105.1 Candidatus Ventricola intestinavium | reverse complement strand
GCATGGCCGAAGAAACCGCCGGGCCTCTTTGACAATAAAAAAACAGAATAAAAAACATTTTGAAAGGAACAGGGCATGAAAAAACGCCGCATCCTCTTGGTTTTGATCCTTCTATTCGGCGTGGCGGGGCTTGCCGCCGCGCTATACGGAGCAATCGCAGGGCAGAGCGACACGCTGCTGCTTTGCGACGAGAGCCCCATAACGCGCGATGCGCAGAGCGATTTCCTCACCGTTGCCGCGCAAGTGGAGGACGACCTGAAAACGCTTCGCGGAGAAATGCACCTCACGGCGACCAACCGCACGGGCTCTCTGCTTTCGGAAGTGGTGCTCAGGCTCTATGCCAACGCCATGGAGGAGGGAAGCCTCACGCTGTCGGATGTGAAGGTGGGAGGCAGCGCGGCCTCCTGGGCGCTTGATGAAGGGGACCCCTCCGTGATGCGCATCGAGACGGGCTGGGCACAGGGCAAGACGCTGGAGATAAGCTGGCATTTTGAACTGTCTCTGCCGGATACGGGAGGATATACCGGCGTGGAGGACGGCCTGGCATGGGCTGTCGGGGCGCTGCCTGTGCCCGCCCCGTGGTCAGAAGGGCAGTGGCAGACGGAGAGCTGGGATGAGCTGGCGGAGCCGAGCTATGCGCATGCATTGGATCTGCGGCTGTCGCTGACCCTTCCGCGCGGCATTCAGGCTGCCCTGGGCGGCGCGCCTGTGGCCGTGCAGGAGCACGAAGACGGCACACGCACCCTGACTGCACAGATGCGCGGCGCACGGGACGTCTCCTTTGCCGTGCAGCGCGGCGGCGCGATGCGCCAGCAGGAGCAGGAGGATGTGCTCATCACGGTTCTGGCTCAGAGCGGATCCGCCGCGGACAGGCTGCTCACCGCCGCGCGGGAAGCGATGAGCGCGCTTGCCGGCATCGGCCTGCCTTATCCGTTTTCGGCTCTGAGCGTTGTGCAGGCGCAGACGGGGCACGAAGACGGCCTGATCGGTTCCTCCATGATTGTCCTTGACGGGGAAAAGAAGGGGGACGCGCTGCTTGGCCAGGTGACACGGCTCCTTGCGCGCCAGACATTCGGCATTCTGGTGGAAAATGATCCGTGGAACGAACCCTGGCTGAGCCAGACCCCTGCCTCCGCCGTAGAGCTGCTCACATACCGCCGCGCGAAGGGAGAAAGCGCCTATGAGACGCGGTTTTATGAAGAAATCGAGATCGCCACGCGGCTGACACGGCCCCATGGCGTGACGGTCGGCGGGAGTGTGGCGAACTTTGGAAGCGACAGCGAAATGACGCAGGTGCTGCGCGACCAGGGGGCAGCCATGCTGCTGGGGATTGAGCAAGCCGTCGGGGAGGAGGCCTTCCTGCGGGCTCTCCGGCTCTATGTGGAAGAAAATACGGGCGGCATAGCGGATTTTGACGCGCTGGAACAGGCACTGTATGAGGCCACCGGCAGCCGGTGGGACGGCTACCTTCTTGACGGCCTCGCCTCCTGACGCGCGGGCAGCGGCAGGCAGAGCAGCAGCATCAGCGCCGCGCACAGCACGCCGAGCACGGGATAGGCGCTTTGCACGATGCGGCCAAACCCCAGCAGCGCAAAGGCCAGGCACGACGCTGCGCAGACCGCCATGCTGCCCGCCCGAGGCAGGGGAAGGAGGCGTACGAGCGCGCAAAGCATCGCGCAGAGCGTGGAGAGCGCGGCGGCATACATGCACAGGGCCACAAGCGCATAGCCGCCCGCCCCCAGACTGCGGCTCAAAAAGACGAAAGGAAGGGGCTGCATGGCGATGGCCTGCCTGTGCTGACGGCAGACCGCTGTGCCCAGCATCAGCAAAACGCCAAAGAGCGCGCAGAAGAGAAGGGATGCCCGCCGCCGCTTTTCGCGGCCGAGCGTGAGCAGCAAAGGCGTCGCGCCGACGAGCATGGCCGCATTGAGCGCGCCGTAAACGGCGCCGTCTACGGCGGCGCGCACGGGCAGATCGGCCGTCATCGCGGGGAGAAAACAGGCCTCTCCCACAGGGATGGCCAGCAGGCGCAAAAGCAGCAGCGGGAGAAGCGCGCAGAGCCCGGCGCCCACCGCGGCCAGGCCGGAGACGCCGAAACAGGCCAGAAAAACGCCCAGAAGGAGCGTGCCGGCCATGCCCAGTGCGTAGGCATGGTGAATGGGAAGAAGAAGGGCGGCAAGCTCGGCGCAGGCGGCAAGCATGGCGCCGCCCGTGATGGAGCTGAGCAGGAAGAACAGCGCCGCCGTCACCCTGCCCATACCGGCGCCAAAGCGCACGCGGCATAGCTCTCTCAGCGTGGAGACGCCCGCGCGTTCCATCTGCGCCGGAAGGCGGGTGAACAGCGCATGCAGGGTCAGCAGCGCGCAGAGAACGGCCGCGCCGGACATGGCTCCCTGCCCGGCGAAAAAGCGTTCAATCTCGCGCCCTGATGCAAAGCCCGCCCCGATTACGCCGCTTAAAAGTGCCAGTGCGCTGGCGAGGATGTCCATGGCGTTTCCCCCTCTCTGAGGCCGCGTGCCCGGCCTCTACACGCCTATGCAAAAAATGGGCAAAAAAGAAGCGGTCAGGGCGGCGACCGCTTTCCTTTTGGCCGGTTTCGGGGTATAATGAAAGGGCCGGCCCGCGCCGGAACGCCCCGTGCGTCTGCACGGGCCGGATCAAAAGCAGAAAGCAGGCGGTTTTCGTTGCAGCGGCATACGATTTGTGAAATTGATCTTTCCGCCATCCGGCACAATGTCCGCGTGATGAAGGAGCATGTGGCCGACGGAGTGAAGCTGATGGCTGTCGTCAAGGCGAATGGGTATGGGCACGGGGCGGTGCCCGTGGCGCGCGCAGCGCTTGAAGCGGGGGCCGAGATGCTCGCCGTGGCCATCCCGGAGGAGGGGATGGAGCTGCGCGATGCGGGCATCACGGTTCCCATCCTTGTGCTGGGCGGCATAGAAGAAGAGGCGGCTCCCGCCGTTGCGCGATACGGCCTGACGCAGGTGGTCTTCGACGAAGCGCGCGTGCGCGCGCTTTCCCGGGCGGGAGAGGAAACGGGCCGGAGGGTCGGCGTGCACATCAAGCTGGACACGGGCATGAACCGCATCGGCGTGCGCACGCAGGAGGAAGCAAAGGCCCTGACACGGCAGATTGACAGCCTGCCGGGTGTGGAGCTTACAGGCTGCTTTACGCATATGGCCACGGCGGATGAGGAAGATCAAACCGGCACGCTGACGCAGATTGAGCGCTTTGAAACGCTGTGCGCGGCCATTGCTCAGGTGCATCCCGGCAGGATCCTGCGCCATGCGGCCAATACGGCCGCCCTCTTCCGCTATCCTCAGGCGCACGCGGACATGGTGCGCGGCGGCATCGCGCTTTATGGCTATCCGCCGGCGCCGGGCATGGAGGGGCTCCGGCCCGCCATGCGCTGGACGGCCCACGCCGTGTATGTCAAAACGATTGAGCCGGGCGAACGGGTGAGCTATGGAGGCCTGTTCACCGCCCAGAGGCCCACACGGGTGATGACCGTGCCCGTGGGTTACGCCGACGGTTACCGCCGGGCGCTGACGGGACGGGGATGCGTGCTGGTACGGGGAAGACGCGCCCCCATCCTGGGACGCGTGTGCATGGATCAGATCATGGTGGATGTGACGGAGATTCCCGGCGCGCGGGAGGGGGACGAGGTGGTGCTCCTGGGCGCGCAGGGGGAAGACCAGATCTCGGCCGAGGAAATGGCCGGATGGCTGGATACGATCAGCTATGAGGTGCTCTGCTCGCCCAGCGGACGCGTGCCGCGCGTCTATCGCAACGCATGACGGATGGGCGGGAAAAAGAGGCTCTGCGTGCGGCCTTGCGGGTGCGGCGCGCAGCGCTTGACACAGCGCGCCGGCAGGCGGATGCTGAAGCCGTGTGCGCGCGCGTCCTTGCCCTCCCGGCGTACAGGCGTGCGCGGGTGGTGATGGCCTATGCCGCCGTGCGCGGGGAACTGGATGTGGCGGGCGTGCTGGAGGATGTGCTTGCCTCCGGGCGCGTGCTGGCCATGCCGCGCTGCGAAGGGCCGGGCCGCATGCGCGCCTATGCGGTGGAGAACAGGGGCCGGCTTGCCCCCGGCACATTCGGCATCCAGGAGCCCGACGGAAGCTGCCCGGCCGTTAAGGCCGGGGAGATCGGCCTGATTCTCGTGCCCGGAACGGCGTTTGACCGTGCGGGGAACCGCCTGGGGCAGGGCGGAGGGTATTATGACCGCTTTTTGGCCGGCACAAGAGCGGTGCGGGTGGGAATCTGCCATGATTTTGCCCTGCTTGACCGCGTCCCGTGCGCGGCGCACGACGTGCGCATGGACGCCGTGCTCACCCCATCTTTTACCCTTTCGATCACCGGACGTGTTGAACCGGATCATTCGTGACACAGGAGGAAACGACATGAATAAGACGGCGTCTTCCGCAAAAGGGAAAAAAGCCAGAAAACCCGTGCGCCGCGCCAAGCAGTGGGGGGCGCAGGTGCTGCCCATGGCCGGGAAGCTGGCGCTCATTCTGGTGGCGATTGTCGCTATGGGCCTGATGTTCAGCGCTCTGCAGGCGGTGGGCAGCGACTGGCTGCGCATCCTGCTGTCGCTGCTCATCGCATCGGGCATGCTGCTTTTGTGCTACAGCGAGGGGCTGACCCGGGGAGTACGGGATGCGGATGCCAGCCGGTTCTATGTGCACCTTGAAAAAGAAGGGCAGCAGCCCACCGCACAGGATGACCGGGCCTGCTATCATCCGCTCAAGGGAATTTGCGCGGCCCTGGTGGTGTTTATCGTGCCGCTGGCCCTGGCCGTCTATCTGGCGGTGACGGCGCAGCCCTATACGTATACGCTTCAGGATCTGCCCGTCTGGCTGACGGACAGCTATGGCACACGAAGCGATGTGATGGGGCCGCTGGGCGCATATGCCGTCACGGTGGGGATGACGGCGACGGATTGGGTGCGCCTGTTCGTTCGGCTGACCGAGCTGATTTTTGTCAATCTGTTTTCGGATCCGCAGACGATGGTGCAGACCATCGACCGGCTTTCTCCGCTCTTTGTGTTCAGCTATCCGCTGATGTATGCGATCGGCTATCTGTGCGGGCCGGCGCAGAGCGCCAAGCGTCAGGCGCAATACAGGCGTGCCAAAAAGGTCGCGGTGCGCAAGGCGCAAAAGAGCACCCTGGCCAGCGAGCTGCTGGGCAACACCCAGCAGGTGCATTACGGCCATAAGCCGGACAGCGAAAAGCCCAAGAAGAAGGAGCTCATCTAGCGCCGGGCGGCGGGCTTGAAATGGCGCTCCCTGTCTGCTATAATAAAAAATAGCATAAAAAACGCGGGAAGGCCGCTTGAAAGCGTTTGAAAAAGGTGGGGCTCTGGACATGAGGATCATCGGCGGCATGGCGCGCGGGCGCACGCTTATCGCCCCGGCGGGGGAGCGAACGCGGCCGACGCAGGATTACGTACGGGAGTCTCTTTTCAACATCCTGCGCTGGGATGTGGAGGATGCCCGCGTGCTGGATCTGTTCGCGGGGACGGGAGCGCTTTCGCTGGAGGCGCTCAGCCGCGGCGCGCGAAGCGCCGTGCTGGTGGATCTGGACCGCGCCGCATGCGCGGCGATCCGGCGCAATGTGGAAGCCGTGGGCATGGAGGCAAAATGCACCCTGCTTGCGCGCGATTACCGCGCCGCTTTGGAGATCCTGGCGGCGCAGGGGCAGACGTTTGATGTGGTTTTCATCGATCCGCCATATAAAATGGAGAATACCGGTGAAATATGCGCGGCACTCTATGACAGGGGATTGCTGGCGGATGCGTTTTTGCTGGTGGTGGAACACAGGGGCGGCCGTGCTCCAAAGCTGGATGCGCGCTTTGATGCCTTTGACCAGCGCCGGTATGGCGACACGGAGATCACGTTCGTGCGCCGTGCTGCGCGGGATGCGGCCATAAAGGAGTGAAACGCATGGATACCCTGCTCTATGCGGGCAGTTTTGACCCGGTTACGCTGGGGCATCTGGATGTGATTGAGCGCGCGGCGAAGCTGTGCGGCGAGCTGGTCGTGGCGGTGATGCATAACCCGGAAAAGCGTGGGTTTCTGCCGATTTCCCTGCGTGTGCGCCTGCTTGAGACCGCATGCCGGGAGATTCCCAATGTGCGGATTATGGCGCATGGAGGGCTTCTGGTCAGCTGTGCCCATGAAGTGGGCGCGCGCGCCGTGGTGCGCGGCCTGCGTCCGCTGGGGGACTTTGAAGGCGAGTATCAGATGGCACAGACCAACCGTCTGCTCGGCGGCGTGGAAACGCTGCTGATGACCACGTCGGACCGGTATGCGAGCATCTCCTCGAGCATCGTGCGCCAGGTGGCCGCATTCGGGGGCGATATTCGCGCCATGGTGCCGCCGGGCACGGCCGACGCCATCTGCAGGGCGCTTGCCCGCGCGCAGCAGGCATAGGCCTCCGGCGCGGGGAAGGCGCGCGCCGTTCACATCAAGGGCAGTTTGAAGGAGGACAAGATGGATCAAAGAGAGCAGCAGGCTGAAAGGCCCATGCGCCGTGAATACCAGGCCGGAGGGGACAGCATCGGCCAGGCAAAAAGGGTGATCGATCAGCTGGAAGCGAAGGTCAACGCGGCCTACCGCGTGCCCATGAAGCGGGATCTGTGCATTGTGGAGGCCAGCGCGCTCATTGACCTGATCGGCCAATTGCGCATTGTGCTCCCCCATACGGTTGTGCAGGCGCAGGCAATTTTGAACAACCGCGACGAGATCATCGAGCAGGCGAAGGCCGAGGCCGATAAGACGGCGGACACGGCGGACAAGATTTACACCGAAACCGTCAACAAGGCACAGGCGTTTGACAAAAGCATCCGCGAGGAGGCGGACGCCTACGACAGGCAGGTTCGCCAGAAGGCTCAGGAGGATTCCGAGGCGATCATCGCGGATGCCAACACGCGTGCCGAGCAGATCATCTTCAGCGCTCAGCAGCAGTCCCAAAAGATGGTGGATGAAAGCGAAATCTCCCGGCGCGCCCAGGCTTATGCCATGGAGACACGTGAACGGGCACAGAAGGATGCGGACAGCATCTACAATCAGGCATGCGTGCACGCGGACAAGATGCTCAGCGGAGCCGCTGCGGCGCTTTCCCGCAGCGCGGGCGAGCTGGCGGCGCTGCGCGACAACCTGCTCAGCCAGGGAGACATGCAGCAGCAGGGGCACTGACGGGCCCCGCTTTTGCATGCAGAGAAAAGCGCGGCGCAGAAAGAAAGAACCGGATGAACAAACACCGGACGAGAGGAAGGAACACGCATGAACGAAAAAAACACGCTGTATATCGTCGTGCCCTGCTATAAGGAAGAGGAGGTTCTGCCGGAAACCAGCAAGCGCCTGCGCGCCAAAATGCGTGCTCTGATGGATGCCGGCTGGATCAGCACGAAGAGCCGCGTCATGTTCGTCAACGATGGTTCATCGGACAACACATGGCCCATCATCCAGGCCCTGCATGAGCAGGAACCGGAAATGTTTTCCGGCGTCAACCTTTCACGAAACAGGGGGCATCAGAATGCTCTGCTGGCGGGGATGCTCACCGCAGTCCGCGACGCGGATATGATGATCTCCATGGATGCGGACCTGCAGGATGATATCAACGCCATTGATGCGATGGTGGATGCCTATCACGAGGGATACGACATCGTTTACGGCGTGCGCAGCAAGCGGGATACGGATACCTTCTTCAAGCGCTTTACGGCCGAGGGATTTTACAAGGTCATGAAGGCGCTGGGGGTGGATATTGTCTTCAATCATGCCGATTACAGGCTGATGAGCCGCCGTGCCGTGGAGGGCCTGGCACAGTTTTCTGAAGTGAATCTTTTTTTGCGGGGCATTGTGCCCCAGATCGGATACAGGTGGACGACCGTCACCTACGAGCGCGCGGAGCGCTTTGCGGGGGAGAGCAAATATCCGCTCAAAAAGATGATCGCATTTGCCGCAGACGGCATCACTTCTTTTTCGGTCAAGCCCATCCGCCTGGTGTTTTCCGCCGGCGTGGTGATTTTTCTGGTCAGCCTGGTGATGCTGCTTTATGCGCTCATCTCCAAGATCATGGGCCATACCTCCGCCGGATGGACCTCTCTGATGGGGTCGATCTGGATGCTGGGCGGCATCCAGCTGCTTGGCCTGGGGATCGTGGGCGAATACATCGGCAAGATCTATAACGAGACCAAGCGCCGCCCGCGCTTCATCATCGAAAGCGTGCTCAACCAGCCGGACAACAAAGAGACGAAGGAATGAGGCCGAAAGACGTTCTTCCGGCATGACTGCGGGAGGGCGGCCCGGCGTTTGCCTGAGCCGCCTGCCCTGTGTTTTTCAGGATTTGAAATAAAAAGAGTATATCATCCATGAATCAGCATATCATAACCATAACGGCGCTGGGGCCGGACAGCGGGGAAATGATCACCCTTGGTGCGCTTAACACCATGCTTGAGGCAAAGCGCCTTGTGCTGCGCACCGCGATGCACGGCGCGGCAAAGCTGCTCAGCGAGCGGGGCATCGGCTTTGAATCGCTTGATCCGCTGTATGAGCAGTGTGAGGATTTTGATGAGCTGTGCATGTTGGCATCGGACAGGCTGATCGCTCTGGCGCGGGAAAACGGCGCGATCTGTTACGCAGTCAGCGAACCGGCCAATGACGCGACGGTCCGTGCGTTGGCACGCGCCCTGCCACCGGATGTGGCGCTGCGTGTGGAAGGGGGCGTGACGCTGGCGGACTGCGCCTCCTGCGCTGTGCTGGCATACGGCGTGAACACCGAGAACATGCGCACGGTGACGGCGCTTTCCACCCGGGAGGCACGCGTGCAGGCGGATTGTCCGCAGGTGATCACGGAAATCGATAGCCGTTACCTGGCTTCCGATGTCAAGCTTTGGCTGGGCGACCTGTTTGACGATGAGATGACCGTGTATTTCTTTGAAAATGCCGCGCAGCAGCGGCCGCAGGCGTGCCCCATTGCCCTGTGTGAACTGGACAGGCAGCCGCATTACGATCACAGGACGGCCGTGCTGGTGCCCGCTGTGAGCGTATACGAGCGAAAGCGCGCCTCCTATGAGGATTTTGTGCAGATTGTCGCACGCCTGCGAGGACCGGGCGGATGCCCCTGGGATCGTGCACAGACGCACCATACCCTGCGCCCGTATATGATTGAAGAAGCCTGCGAGGCCGCACAGGCCATGGAGGACGGGGAACCCATGAAAATCGCGGATGAGCTGGGAGATGTGCTCCTGCAGGTGGTGCTCAACAGCGCGATTGGATCGGAACACCGCGCTTTTACGGACCGCGATGTGACCAGCCTGGCCGCGCAGAAGATGATTGCGCGGCATGAGCACGTATTTGGCCATGCAAAGGCCGATACTGCTCAGGATGTGACATCCGTGTGGGAGACGGCCAAGAAAAAGGAGCGGGGAGAGCAGACGGCTTTGGAACGGGTGCAGGATGTGCCCGTCTCGCTGCCCGCGCTCATGCGTGCGCAAAAGGTCATTCACCGCCAGGCATGGGCTCAGGGATGGAAGACGGAGGCCGGGCAGGCGATTTCGGCGCTGAAAGCGGCCGCGGAAGGGGCGCAGGCCGGTTCGGGGGAGGAAGCGCTGGGCGCCATGCTGGAGTGCCTGTGTGCGTTTGCCGAGGCGCGCGGGCTGGATGCGGAAACCGCGCTGCGCGCGGCGACAGACCGCCGCATCGAGAGAATCCGGGCAGGAATTCCTGAAAATTTTGATAAAGTGTGAAATTTTTTGGAAAATGCGGTTCCCTCTTGCAGGAAAGAGGGAAAGCATGTAGAATATGTCATAGTCGCCGTTTCGTGCGATTTATGCTTAGAGACACGTCAAAAATACGGTGACGTTGTTTAAGGAGGATTTTGTCTACCATGAACAAGAATGAACTGAGCGCGGCCATCGCCGCGAAGGCGGGCCTGACCCGCAAGGATGCCGAGGCTGCCGTCTGCGCGATGAGCGACATCATCGCCGAGAGCCTCAAGAACGGCGAAAAGGTCCAGATCGTGGGCTTTGGCGCGTTCGAGGTCAAGGAGCGGCCGGCCCGCAAGGCCCGCAATCCCAAGACCGGCGAAGAGATTCAAATCGGCGCGCGTCGTTCTCCGATGTTCAAGCCGGGCAAGGCACTCAAGGAAGCTGTAGAAGGCTGAAAAGGAATTTCCCGGGGGCAGGACTCCCCGGGGTTTCTTTTTGCGCAGGGCCTCTTGGCTTCAGGCGCGTTTCGGGCCTTATAAAAATAAGGCGGTTTAAGGCGGTTGAAGAAACGCACGCAGGCCGCCGGCAAACGTGTTTTCTCCCCGGAAGGGGAGAGAACGAAGCCCGGATTTCTGCCGGATCCTGCCGGGAACAAAGCACGAAATAAAGCTCGCAACAAAGCTCAGGACAAAGCAAAGCTCTTTATGGGAGAGAAGGACTTTACGTCGACAAACGGAAGCGTTTGAAGAAACGCACGAGAATCTGTTTACGGGGAGAAATGCGTCATGGAAAAAGCAAAGGTTTATTTTTCGGATTTCCGCACGGTTGCCTTCGGCGACGGCCTGCCCACCAAGCTTAAAAAGCTGATGAAAAAGGCCGGCATTGAGAAGATCGATATGGACGGCAAGTTTGTGGCGATCAAGATGCACTTTGGCGAACTGGGCAACATCAGCTACCTGCGCCCGAACTATGCGCGCGCCGTGGCGGACCTGGTCAAGGAACTGGGAGGAAAGCCGTTTTTGACGGACTGCAACACCATGTATCCCGGCAGCCGCAAAAATGCGCTGGAGCATCTTTACTGCGCATGGGAAAACGGCTTTACGCCGCTCACGGTTGGCTGCCCGATCCTCATTGGAGATGGCCTGAAGGGCACGGATGACGTGGCGGTGCCTGTGAAGGGCGGCGAATATGTGAAGGAAGCCATGATCGGCCGCGCGATTATGGACGCGGATGTGTTCATCAGCCTGACGCACTTCAAGGGGCATGAGATGACCGGATTCGGCGGTGCAATCAAGAATATCGGCATGGGCTGTGGTTCCCGCGCGGGAAAGAAGGATCAGCATTCAAGCGGCAAGCCGCACATTGAGCAGGATGCCTGCCGCGGATGCCGCAAGTGCCAGAAAGAGTGCGCCAATGGCGGCCTTGTCTTTGATGAAAAGGCGCGCAAGATGCACGTGGACGCGGAGCACTGCGTGGGCTGCGGCCGATGCCTGGGGGCCTGCAATTTTGATGCCATCGTCTTTGATAACGACGCCGCCAATGAGCAGCTCAACTGCCGCATGGCGGAATACACCAAGGCCGTCGTCGATGGGCGTCCGTGCTTCCATGTGTCGCTGGTCGTGGATGTATCCCCGAACTGCGACTGCCACGGGGAGAATGACGCCCCGATTCTGCCCAACATCGGCATGTTTGCCTCGTTTGATCCGCTGGCGCTGGATCAGGACTGCGTGGATGCATGCCTCGCCGCGCATCCCATGCCGAACAGCCAGCTGAGCGACAATCTGAAAAAGCCCGGTTTCGCAGATTGGGGCGATCCGTTCCGCAATTCTACGCCGGAGTCCGAGTGGCGCAGCTGTCTGGAGCATGCGGAAAAGATCGGCCTAGGCAGCCGGGAGTATGAGCTGATCAAGGTTTGAGAAAACGGCCATAAGGCTGCCGTTTGACAGCTTATGGCCGTTTTGAGGGCTTTTGCGGGTGCCGCAGGGACGGCGCCGGCTGTGCGCTAAGACGGCATCACGCCGGTATACCCCGGAATATGCGGGTCGCGGCCGATCTGCGTATTGTCCATCCCGCGGCTCATGAGCTCTTTGACGGGATGAGGCGCGGTTTCAAACCGGTAATCCTGACCAAGGCGGTTGATCGTCTCCTCAATCACGGCGTGGCTGGCAACATGATCCAGCCGGGCATGTACGGTATCCTGATACACAAAGAACGGATCGCCCGCCTGCAGGGACTGAACGGGCACGGGATCGGTATTCTTGTACGTCAGCTGGGCAGAGAGCAGCGCTGTGCGCACGTAGTCGATGTTGGATTCCAGGCGCAGCGGTTCGGGGAAGGCTGCGTCGGGCAGAAGCTGCTGCCAGTGCTTGCCTTCAACCTGCTCAAGCAGCTGTGCAGCTTTGTGCAGGTGTGCCACTTCCTGCTCAAAATGGCGCGACCAGATGGAGCGGATGCGCTCATCCGTCTCGGTCTGAGCACAGGACCAGTAGAGATAGCACTCCGTGTATTCGTGCAGGAGCAGGCCCTCAAGCCAGGTCAGCGTGGGATCCTGCAGCGCTTCATATTGGGTGACGTGCTGCTCTTCGATCATGCCGATTTCCTGATAGAGTTTGCGGCCCAGATCGTTTTTATAAAAGCCGGTGATGTTCATGTAGTAGTTCATCGTCTGCTGTTCGGCCGCGGTGATGATATGGGCCGCGAGCTTGTCAAAGAGCGGCGCGTTCCGGCCAATCGGGGTGGGAATTCCATCCAGCGGCATGCGGTGCTCGCTGATGGTGGGCCTGCCGGGCATGATTTCCGTATAGCGGCCGACGAGCCGCTCCGCATGTTCGCCGGTGTCCATCTCCATCAGATCCGCATAGCGGTAGAGATGATCAAAGTCTTCCAAAAGCGCGAGGTCCAGGGCGGCTTTGGCATGCGCCGTCTTCACGCGCTTGGCCAGCATGGCGGTCAGATCCACCGCCAGCTGCTCGTAGCTGATGGTGTGCTCAAGCACGGTTTCGTGAATGGGCTTGAGATTGGCCAGCTTTTTCTGCTGCTGCTGCTCCGTGCGCCGCAGCATGGCCAGCTCCCGGCGCAAGGACTGATCCTGAACATGCCGGGCCATCTGATGGGTGAATTTAACCGCCTCGAATTCCGTGCCATTCATTAAAATGATACGGCACTTTGTATAGGGATCGACCTCCAGGGGATGATAGGGCTTTGGATACAGGCTGCAAAAGCTTTCGAACGTCTTTTCAATGGATGTGGGGTTCAGATCGAACGGATTCATGATATCACACTCCTCGAGGATAGGATGGCCGCAGAAAAGCAAAACATGCGCCATGCAGGGGAAAAGAGGACGGAGACCGAAAAAGGCAGGTTTTTCTTTGAAGGGAATGGGCCGTTGCCGCGGCTGCCGAAAGCCGGACAGAGGAGCAAGATAAAAGCAAAGTAAGTCAATTTATACGAAATAAA
>DVMG01000233.1 GCA_018715105.1 Candidatus Ventricola intestinavium | reverse complement strand
GGAAAGAGCGAGACGGCCAGCGAGTATGTGAGCCTGTTCAAGCCGGTATGCGGCGCAGAGAAAATCTACATCCACAAGGGGGAGGGAAAGGTGGAGGATCTGGCGCCGCCCACATTCAGCATCCCCAACATCCATGCTATTTCCCTTAAGAGCATTGAAACCAGCATCGGGCCGAGCGACACATCGCCGGCGGAAAACAAATACACCAAATTTCTGGAGGCCTTTCTCCCCGCCTCGGCGGTGATCAACGAGGAGAATACCGTGGTTCACTTCTTTGGCCAGTATGCCGATTATCTCACCCTGGCACCCGGAAAGGCCACGCTCAACTTTTTCAGCATGCTCAACAAAGATTTGACTCTGGTGGCCTCCACGGCCCTGAACCGCTGCCGCACGGAGCTCACCCCGGTCACATACACCGACATCGTGGTGGACTGTCCCTCCGGGCGGAAGGTGATCGACCTGATGGTGCAGATGATTCCCGCGGATCCCGGGGAGGAGAGCACCCTCACGGCGGTGCTCTTTCTGGAACACAGGCAGGCTCACACAGGAGGGGTGGTGGAAAAATATGACATCGATGCCACCGCGGCCCGGCGCATTGCCGACCTGGAGCGGGAATTCCAGGTATCGCAAAATGATTTGCGATCCACCATCCAGCGGCTGGAGACCGTAAACGGCGAATTGCAGGCCGCCAACGAAGAACTGCTTACCGCCAATGAGGAGCTTCAGAGCTCAACCGAGGAGCTTCAATCGGTCAACGAAGAGCTCTATACCGTCAATACCGAGCACCAGCTCAAGCTGGACGAGCTGACCATGATGACCAACGACCTGTCCAACTTCCTTTCTTCCACCATGATCGGCATTCTCTTTGTGGACAGCAAACTGAATATCCGCAAGTTTACCGAATACGTGGGGCGGGAATTTCAGCTGATGGATCATGACATTGGCCGGCCCATCCAGATTTTTGCCCACAGTTTCCCGGATGAAGAGATTGAAAACGACTGCAAAACCGTGCTGAAGGATCTGATCTCCATTGATCGGGAAGTGACGGCCATGAATGGCCGGTATTATACCCTGCGTATCGCGCCCTACCGCACCACGGAGAACAGCATTCGGGGCCTGGTGATTACCATCATCGACAGCCTGGGAGCCCATCAAAAGGAAAAAGCTTCACAGCCCTGAAAAAAACGCCTGGGTGAAAGGCGGGAAAAAATCGGCACGATGCCGGCCGCAGACCGCCGGAAAAACGCTTTTCTCCCTCCCCCGAAGGGGAAAAAAGGATTCCTGAACGCCTTGGAAGATCGTGCGGCTCTGTGTCCAGGGCTGAAGCTGCACAAAAGGATTTACATCCCCAAAAACCTGGCATCCGGCGCGCACCATCCTGTGTGCATGCCGGATGCCAGGTTTGCTGTTTGTTCACTGCTAAAAGATGGATGGATGTTTATAGGTTTTCTCTGCTTTTCCGGTCCGCTGGAAAATCGGCCTGCGGCTCACTGGTTCAGACGCAGATGCCTGGGCAGGCCGCGGTCATAAAGCGGGGGAAGCTCTCCGCTGATCAACGGGCGCACATAATCAAGGAAAGCGCCTCGAATGCCGTAGTTCTCCGCATCAATCCAGTCAAGAGGCACGGTTTTTTCCTGATTTGCGACGCCATGGACATCATGAAGCGTCATTTCGCAGCGGTATGTTTCTCCCGGCACGCGCAGGAGGGCCACCATCATGCCCGTCTGCCCTTCAAAGGCGGCGTTGACGGCGGCGCTGCCGGCAGCATAGGCCTCGGATACATCCGTGCCGCTGGCCGTATGGGCCGCGCAGCGCTGCAGAGTGGAAAGCTCCACCGCACGCGTCTTGGTATCCAGCCGGGCGCCGAGCAGGCCGCACAGATACCGCGCCGTGCCGCCCAGATACTTATGACCAAACGGATCGACGGCCATTGCATCGTCCGAAAGTTCGCACACGTAGCGCCCATCGGCCACGCGGATGCCCTCCGACACGGCGATGACGATGGAGGGAGACTGACGCTGAAGGGCCTTCACACGGCGAACAAAGCGCTCCGGGTGGAAGGTCACCTCCGGCAGACAGAGGATGGACACGCCTTCACAATCCTCATCCCGGGCAAGAGCCGCGGCCGCTGTGAGCCAGCCCGCGTTTCGCCCCATGATTTCCACGACCGTCGCAGAGCGAATGTCGTAAATCGTGGAGTCGCGGACAAGCTCCTTGACCGTGGTGGCGATATATTTGGCTGCGGAACCATAGCCCGGCGTATGATCGGTGACGGCCAGATCGTTGTCAATGGTTTTTGGAATGCCGATAAAGCGGATGCCGCTGCCGATGCGCCTGCCGTAATCGCTGAGTTTCAGAATGGTATCCATGCTGTCGTTGCCGCCGATGTAGAAAAAATAGCCGATTTCGTATTTTTCCAGCACGGCGAACAGCGTTTCATAGACGGAAACCTGCGCGTTTGCATCGGGAAGCTTGTAACGGCAGCTGCCCAGGCAGCTTGCAGGCGTCCGAATCAGCAGCTCGATGGCCTGCGGCTGTGAAAAAGCCTGGGAAAGATCGATCAGCTGCTCCTTCAGCAGGCCCTGCACGCCGTAGCGCATGCCATACACCCGCTGGACGCCATGCGCTTTGCAAGCGCTGTATACTCCCGCCAGGCTGGCGTTGATGACGGCGGTGGGACCGCCGCTCTGACCCACAATTGCGTTAACGCCCACAATGGATCGCCCCTTTCGTTGGTATGATATTCCTGCCATGGCCGCGGCAGGATGAATTCCTGAATGTGATTTTCATGGAACATGCCGGAAGATGAGGGGAAGACACGGAAATGATATAAATAGTATACCATGGGGAAGAAACGCAGGCAAGGACATTTCACGGCCCGGCGCGGGCGTGGGATTTACAGCATAAAGCGCACCGCGACGGCCTTTCCCAGGATCCGCACGCAGCGCGTTTCTGCGTCCCCGCCGATATCAATCGGGGAAAAAGCAGGGTTGGAGGGAAGCAGTTGGGTAAAGACCACACGGCCGTCCGCTCCGCGAAGGCGGCGCACATGCTTGAGGGTGACCTCGTCATCCAGAGCCACGGCGGCAATTTCGCCATCCAGCACGGTATCCTGGCTACGGATAAAGACGATGTCGCCGGAGTGGATGCGATCCCCCGTCATGGAATCCCCCTGGGCGATGAGTGCGAAATCGCAGGGCAGATCCTCCTCGACGCTGACAAATTCGGTGCCATCCTCCGGTTTATAGATGGGCTCACCGCAGGCGGCCGAGCCCAGGATGGGCACACGCCGGCGCCTGCCGACCGCAACGGCGTTTGGAGGAAGGAAGGGAACTTCACCCGTCAGCGCGGAGAGAGGAAGATTCAGCTTCTGCGCGTACTGCGTGACAACGGACAGGCGGGGAACCCTCTTTTTTGTTTCATAACGGCTGATCACCTGCTTGGTGGTGCCGAGCAGCTGCGCCAGTTCATCCTGAGAAAGGCCGCGTTCCACACGCAGCTGTCGGAGAATATCGCCGAATTCCAAGGGGATCACTCCTCTCCATGCGTTCACATCCGGAACTCTGTTTTCATCATTATA
>DVMG01000232.1 GCA_018715105.1 Candidatus Ventricola intestinavium | reverse complement strand
GATGAAACAGATCACCCCGCTCATGCGTTATACAGGTGAAA
The DNA here is from genome assembly GCA_018715105.1 of Candidatus Ventricola intestinavium. Taxonomy (GTDB): domain Bacteria; phylum Bacillota; class Clostridia; order Christensenellales; family Aristaeellaceae; genus Ventricola; species Ventricola intestinavium. The sequence continues at coordinate 11,748 of DVMG01000232.1, read as the reverse complement.
GCACGCGAGCTTTGCAAAGGAGGGATGGATGTGATCGACGAATCGCAGTTTGTATCGGAAATCACAGACATGAAGGACATGCTTTACCGGCTTTCGGTCAGCTATCTGCACAGGGATGCGGACGCGCAGGATGCCGTGCAGCAGGCCCTTGAAAATGCATGGAGGCACCGCGCACGCATTGATGTGCAGGGGTTCCGGCCATGGATGACGCGCATCGTTATCAACGAATGCAAATCGATGCTGCGCAGAAGGAAATGGTGCTTCCCATCCGGACAGGCGGAAACGCTTGGCGGGCAGATGCCGCCGCCGGATGTGACCCTGGCTGACGCTTTGGAACGCATGCCTGAAAAGCTGCGTACCCCCCTTCTGCTGCATTATATGGAGGATTTTACTGTGCAGGAGATCGCGTTGGCGCTGGGCGTGCCGCGCACAACCGTGGTCAACCGCCTGCATCGTGCCCGCCGTGCCCTGCGCGAAGCGCTTGATGAAAGGGAGGAAAGCTCATGCGCCACAAGAAAGTGAAAGAACCCGCGCGCGGGGAACTGCTGCGCGCTTTTTCCCAAACGCCGCCTGAATTTGAAAAAGGGATTACCGATACACTGGCACGCCTGCAGGGTGAAAAGGAGGGATCTCCCGTGAAACGGAAAATGAGGTATGTGCCCGTGCTGGCGGCCGCGCTTGCGCTGCTGCTGGTTGTTGCCGCCGCGGCGGCTGCGCTGTATCCCGGAACGGTGGAACGTTTTAGGGAAGCATTTGGAGAGGGATATCTGAGGGGAGAGGAAACCGCTGAACTGAATGAATCCTGCACGCTGGGCGATGTGTCCTATACCGTCACCGATGCGGTTTGGGAAGATGGCGTGCTCTATGGAACCGTGGTCATGCGGCCCCGCGAGGGCGCCAACATCGTGCTCATTCCAGAGGATTATAAGGTCAGTGATCCGGCAGGGTATGCGATTTACGAAGGAGAGGAGGCGCCGGAGGATGCAAAGAGCTATGCCGAGCTTGCCGCAGAGCGCGGGGCGAAAATCGTGCTGGCCAAATGCGTACCGGATGGCTATGTCATCCAGGGAGAGCTGCTCACGGGCGACATCGGCTATTTCTTCACTCCGACGCAGGAGGGAGAGATTCTCACGTCCTTTGAAGTTCATGGTTGGAACGGGAACATCAACCATGCATCTTCGTATACACTGCGCCTGAACCCGCATAATTGGGAGGTTACTTTGGATGGGCAATGGCTGCGGGAAGAACCGGACAGCACCTGGCTGAAGACGGAATGGGATGTGCAGGTTGTCCCGCTTCTGGAGGATGGCACACAGCCCGAGCAGAAAGAGCCGTCTCCTCCGGAAGAGACGGGGGACAGGATGGATGCGGAGATCATCGTGCCGGATGGTTTTGACGGATGGCTGCCCGTTTATGCACTTGGGACGAAGGAATACTACGATGGAATCAGGTTGAAATGGTTCGACTCAAGCGAGCTTGTGCAGAAACAGAAAGGGGAAGGAAGCGATACCTATGTCTTTGCTGATGGAGGATGCCTGACGGTTGAAGCGGAGGGAGTCCTTCGCTTTGAGACGCTGGAGGGGACGGAAACGATTACCTATTCGGACGGAAGCACATTTGAAGCACCTAGAAAGAAAATGGCTTCATATATAGCGGACCTGGCATTTGATGTGTATTTTGACGCGGATTCGGTTCCGGTGCAGAATTCGGCTCAGAATATGCCGGAGGAAAAAACTCTGACGGAGATCACGCTTGAGGATGCGAGGCACGCTGTAGAGGCATTGCTGAGCCACCTGGGAATAAAAGACGCGCAGATGACATGGGCGTATGCTATGGATACGGCCCGTATCCGGGAATGGGGAAACGCGAGAAACGCGGCGATTGCGGAAGGGAGGCTGCTCAACTGCAATCCGCGGGATCTGAAAGATGTGGGCGTGGAGAATGAAGGCTATGCGCTCGTCTATCAGGCTTATGTGGGAGATGTGCCCGTGGATGAAGCGTATATGCGAATTTACGCCTTTGTGGATGCGCAGGGCCTTCGGGATCTGACGCTGTATGCTCCCTTTGAGAGAGGCGAGGCAGAGGGAAATGTTCAAAAGCTCATTTCCCCGCAGCAGGCATGGAGCCTGGCTGTGGAGGCTGCTGCAAAGGGGTGGATCGAAGAAATGGAAGACGTCATGCGTAAGGCATACCGCGTGGAGCTCCTGTATAAGCCGCGCGAAAAAGCATGGCTGGTTCCAGTCTGGCGCGTGTGGGGGATGGATGGGGAATGGCCTGTTTCCGTGGATGTATCTGCGGAGGACGGAAGAATCCTTCAGGCGCCATGGATGTAAAAGACAAGGCCGAAGTCACGTCCCTCGAAAGCGGAAGCAGGAAACGCCTGAACAGCCGTTTTGCAGGATGATCAACAGCATGCGTCAAAAAAGGCAGAGCCGCACCGGACAAAAGCCGGGCGCGGCTTTTTTTGTGCAATATACTTCGGAAAATGATTCGCGAGCTGGTCATTCTTGCGTCTTGAAAGCGGAAGGGGAAACGAGTATAATACCGCTGTTTTCAAGGCACATCAACCGAAGGAAAACAGGAGTGGAATCATGACCAAAGATTTGACGCAGGGCTCACCGGCCAGGCTGATCCTGGGCTTTGCCCTCCCGCTGCTGGCGGGCATGCTCTTCCAGCAGCTGTATAACCTCGTGGACACGATGATCGTCGGGCGCTTTCTGGGGGTGCAGGCCCTGGCGGGCGTGGGCGCGACGGGCTCGATCAACTTTCTGGTGATGGGCTTTTGCATGGGCATCTGTTCGGGCTTTGCCATCCCCGTGGCGCAGCAGTTCGGCGCGCGGGAAGAGGGGCGCATGCGCGAGTTTGTGGCCAACGGCGCATGGCTTTCCATCGCTTTTTCCGTTGTCATCACAGTGCTCACGGTCGTATATTGCCGGGATATTCTCCTGGCCATGAATACCCCGGAGGACTGTCTGCAGGAAGCCTATGATTACATTGTGGTGATCTTTGCGGGCATCCCGTTTACGTTTCTGTATAACCTGCTTTCCGGCTATCTGCGCTCGCTGGGCGACAGCCGCACGCCGCTGTATTTCCTGATCCTTTCCTCGGTGCTCAACGTGGTGCTCGATCTGACGCTGATCCTGGTGTTTCACATGGGCGTGTTCGGCGCTTCGCTGGCCACGGTGATCAGCCAGGCGATTTCGGGGCTCCTGTGCCTGCTGTTCATCGCGGTAAAGGTGCCGATTCTGCACCTGTCGCGCGATGAAATGCGCATGCGTTCCCGCCGCATGACCGAGCTGTGCCGCTACGGCGTGCCGATGGGGCTGCAATATTCGATCACCGCCATCGGCAGCGTCATCCTTCAGGTGGCCGTCAATTCCCTGGGATCCATGGCCGTGGCGGCTACGACGGCGGGCGGCAAGGTGCTCAATTTTCTGGCCTGCCCGTTTGATGCGCTGGGCTCCACCATGGCCACGTATGGCGCGCAGAACGTGGGGGCCAGCCGGTATGACCGGCTCAACCGCGGCCTGTTTGCCTCTTCGGCGATGGGGTTTGCCTATTCGGCGCTGGCGTTTTGCATTGCCTGGTTCTTCGGGCGCATGCTGACCGGCCTGTTCGTCTCCGGTGAGGGAAGCGAGGAGCTCATCGGGCTTGCGCGGCAGTATATGATCGCCAACGTGTCCTTTTATCCGCTGCTGACGCTGGTCAACGTCGTGCGCTTTACCATTCAGGGCATGGGCTTTTCCATGTTTGCCATTCTGGCCGGCGTCATGGAGATGGTGGCGCGCGGCGTGGTTGGCGTGCTACTTGTGCCTGTCTGGGGTTTTTTGGGGGCGGCGCTGGGCAGCCCGCTGGCATGGCTGTTTGCGGATGCGTTCCTCGTGCCCGCCTATTTCAGGTGCCGCCGCCTGCTGATGACCCGCGCGCATCACCTGCATGTGCTGGCGGGGACGCCCGTGGAAGGGCGCGAAGGCATGGCGCGCGGTCAGTGAAAAATGCTTGACAATTCCGGCCCCCTGTGCTATCGTATATCTGCGTTGCAGCGAACGCATGACAACAACATAGAAACCTTATCCAGAGTGGCGGAGGGAATAGGCCCTGTGAAGCCCGGCAACCGGCTCAACCCGGTGCTAAATCCTACGACAGAGATGTCGGCAGATGAGGTGTGGTGAAGAAATCTTTCCGCCCGGTCTGCGAAGATCGGGCGGTTTTCTTTGCACGCCGCAAGGCACATGACCGCAAAAGCTCCATAGGAAGAGGGACGGATCCTGAAAAAAACGCGCTTTCGCGCAAACGGGCCGCCGCACGGGAGTACTATGGAGAGGAAGAGCATGAAGAGGAGGCATATCATTGAAAAAGCTGTTCACATCTGAATCCGTGACCGATGGACATCCCGATAAGATCTGCGACCAGATTAGCGATGCCGTGCTTGACGCCATTCTCGCGCAGGATCCCTATGCGCGCGTGGCCTGTGAGACCTGCACGACCACAGGCATCATCATGGTCATGGGCGAGGTGACGACCACGGCCAGCTATCATGTGGACGACATTGTGCGCAAGGTCGTCTGCGACATTGGATACGACCGCGCCAAATATGGCTTTGACGGCAACACATGCGCCGTGCTGACCGCGATCCATGACCAGAGCCCGGATATTGCGCAGGGCGTGAATTCCGCGCTGGAGGGCCGCAGCGAGGGAAAGATGGACACGGGCGCCGGCGATCAGGGCATGATGTTTGGCTTTGCCTGCGATGAAACGCCGGAATATATGCCCATGCCCATCGCGCTGGCGCACCGCATTACGCGCAGGCTGTCAAACGCGCGGCGAAGCGGGGAGATTGACTGGCTGCGGCCGGACGGCAAGAGCCAGGTGACGGTGGAATATGACGGCGATACGCCGGTGCGGGTGGATACCGTCGTCGTTTCCACGCAGCATGCGCCGGAGATCGATCCGGATACGATCGCGGATACGGTGATCCGGAAGGTCATTCGTCAGGCCATTCCGGAAGAACTGATGGATGCGAATACGCGCTTCCTGGTCAACCCCACGGGCCGGTTCACAATCGGCGGGCCGATGGGGGACTCCGGCCTGACCGGGCGCAAGATCATCGTGGACACCTATGGCGGCTATGCGCGCCACGGCGGCGGCGCATTCAGCGGCAAGGATCCCACGAAGGTCGACCGCAGCGCCGCTTATGCGGGCCGCTATGTGGCCAAGAACATCGTGGCCGCCGGTCTGGCCAAACGCTGCGAAATAGAGCTGGCCTATGCCATCGGCGTGGCGCAGCCCGTTTCGCTTCTGGTGGATACGCACGGCACGGGCGTGATATCCGATGAAAAGCTGGCCCGGCTGATCCGTGCGGAGTTTGACCTGCGGCCGGCGGCCATCATTGAAATGCTCGGGCTGCGCCGGCCGATTTACCGGCAGACAGCGGCGTTTGGCCACTTCGGCCGCACGGATCTTGATCTGCCGTGGGAGAAGACCGACCGGGTGGACGCCCTGCGCGAAGCGGCCCGGCGCCTGTGAGGCAGGGAAAACGCTGCCTGCGAAAGGGGAACCGATCCGCCTTCATACGTTTAAGGGCCCGGAGGGCCGGAGATTTCCGGCCTTTCGGGCCCCTTTCTGTGTGAACGGATGGGCGGCTTAAAAACCGTCCTGTGCGGCGGTCACTGCTGGGCGAACTTCATGCGCACCTGGCTGATCTGCTGGGCGTCCGCCTGCTGGCTCGGATACCAGCCTTTGGCGGCCATCAGGCTGTAGATGCGGTTCTGCATGTCCAGGCTTTCGCCCAGCGCGCCGTCAAACGTCTGATGAACGTTCTGCGTGTTGGATTCAATGGCGCCGTGCATATACAGGTCGCACGCGCCTTTTGTGGTGAGCAGGATGTTCTCCATGATCTGCTGATCATTCTGGGCCGCCTGCTGATTGCCTTGCTGGCTGTTCATGGTTCCATGCGCCTCCTTACACGAGATTCAGCAGGCTTGAAAACAGCTGCTGATGGGTGCTTTGCAGCTGCTGCACGCAGCTTTTGAGCTCGGGATCCTTGAGGGATGACAGCGCCTGCTGGCATTGGCACATCAGAAACTTCTCATGGCTGAGCGCGTCATCGATGTAAAGCAGTTCTTTGGGACTCATGGTCTTCACCTCCGATGGGTATGCTTTCCAGCCGGGCGCGCTGTTATGCGCGAATGGAAAAGATTCGCCGCACCGGCCACGCAGGCGCGCGGATGACAGTTTTGTAAGGCAGAAGGGGGAAGGAGGTGTGCTATAATAAACACGCGGGCACGCAGGGGCGGAAACACGCCCTGCCCGCGATGGGAGGATGATTCGATGAGCCGCATTCTTCTCGTGGAAGACGATCTGAGCCTTGTGGACGGCCTGACCTATGCGCTTGCACGCGAGGGCTTCACCCTGTGCGCCGTGCGCACGGTGGAAGAGGCGCGCCGCCGGTTTGAGCAGGAGGGGCCGTTTGATCTGCTGCTGCTGGATGTAACGCTCCCGGACGGCACGGGTTTTGACCTGTGCTCGGCCGTGCGGGCTGCGGGCAGTGACGTGCCCATCCTCTTTTTAACCGCCGCGGATGAGGAGACGAGCGTGGTGCGCGGGCTGGATGGCGGCGGGGATGATTACATGACCAAGCCGTTTCGCCTGAGCGAATTGTGCTCCCGCATCCGGGCGCTGCTCAGGCGCGGAAACATGCGCCGGGCAAGGGAAAACTGCCTGCATGACGGTGATCTGACGCTTGACATGGCCGCCGGCCGCGCGCTGCTGCGCGGAAAAGCGCTTGATTTGACGGGCGCAGAATACCGCCTGTTGGGCCTGCTTGTGCGCAACGCCGGGCAGACGCTCACGCGCGGCACGATCCTGAACGCGCTGTGGGATGGGCGGGGAGATTTTGTGGACGATAACACGCTCTCCGTCTATGTGCGCAGGCTGAGGGAGAAGATTGAGGACGATCCCTCCAGGCCCCGCCGCCTTGTGACGGTCAGGGGGATCGGCTATCGCTGGGAGGGAACCGGAAAGTGAACTTTCTTCAGGAAAAACAGGCGCGGCGCTATCTGGTCTTTCTTGTGGTGCTGTGCACGCTGATGACGGCCTGTGCGGCCATGGGCGGATGGCATCTGGGGGCGGGGGCGCAAGGCCCTGTTTTAAACGCCCAGCGTGTGCTGGTATCCGGGCTGCTTGAGCAGGGCGTCGGGCCGGAGACGATTGCCGCAGCCATGCGGGCCTCTCCCACGCAGGAGGGGGCGGATCTGATGAAACGGATGGGATATACGGAGCGGACGGATCCCCGCGTGCTTCCGCAGATCCGGGAATATGCCGGGCGCGCTGCGGCCATCCTGGCGGGAATGGGGATGGCGTTTTCAATCGTCATCACAGGCGGCGGCGCTCTTTTTCTGGCCGGACGCGAGCGCTTATACCGCCGGGCGGCGGATGGAATGGAAGCCTTCGCAGAGGGGAATTTTTCCGGGCATCTGCCCGCAGGAGAACCGGGCACGCTCTTTCGCCTGTTTGCCACGGCGGAGCAGCTGGCTCTGGCACTGCGCGCCAAGGAAGAGGCTGAGCGCGCACAGAAGGAATTCCTGAAAGACATGCTTTCGGATATTTCCCATCAGCTCAAAACGCCGCTTGCCGCCATGGACCTGTACATGCAGATCCTGCTGGGGGAGCCGGGAGATGAGCGGGCAGTCCGGCGCTTTGGGGAGAAGGCGCAGCAGGCCGCCGCCCGCATGGAGCGATTGATCGGCCTGCTGCTGAGAATGGCCAGGCTTGACGCGGGCAGCATCGCATTCGGCAAAAAGCGGTGCGCCGTCCATGAGCTGGTGGAGCTGGCCGTGCGGGAGCTGACAGCGCGTGCCCGGCAGGAGGAGAAACGCCTGCTGATTCAGGGAGACGAGCGGGAGACCCTCCTTTGCGACATGGAATGGACGGCGGAGGCCGTCGGAAATTTGATCAAGAATGCGCTGGATCATGTCCGCCCGGGCGGTACCGTGTGGGTTTCGTGGAAACGATCGCCCGCCATGACGCGCATCTTCGTGCGGGATGACGGATGCGGGATTTCGCAGGAGGATATTCACCATATCTTCAAACGATTTTACAGGAGCCCCTCTTCGCACGATCCACAGGGGGTCGGGCTGGGGCTCCCCCTTGCCCGCGCGATTGTGGAGGGGCAGGGAGGCACCCTGTCCGTGCAGAGCGCGCCGGGGCGGGGAAGCATATTTACAATCGCCTTTGCATCGCAGGCGGGCTGACGGCCGGGTTCCTGACCCCCCGCTTTCTGAACTGTAAGGAAAACCGGGGAAAAATTCATGAGGCTGTAAGGGGGACATGGCATAATGGGCTCACAGAAAGGAAGTGCAGCCATATGGAAATACTGAAAGTCAGCCATCTGTGCAAGACTTACGGCACCGGAGAAGCCCGTGTTGAGGCGCTCAGGGATGTCTCCTTTTCCCTTCAAAGGGGGAAGTTCGCTGCCGTGGTGGGGGAAAGCGGATCCGGAAAGAGCACGCTGCTCAACTGCATCGGCGCGCTGGATACGCCGACATCCGGCGAAATCACGCTCGCCGGGCAGAATCTCTTTGGCATGAAGGAAAACGCGCGCACAATCTTCAGACGCCGCAGCATTGGGTTTATCTTTCAATCCTTTCATCTGATCCGCGAGCTCGATGTGGAGGACAATCTGATCTTCCCGCTGCTGCTGGATCACAGGCGGCCGGACAGGGCGCATGTCGAGGAGCTTTTGGATGTGCTCGGCCTTAAAAACCGCCGGCATCACCTGCCGGATCAGCTCTCCGGAGGGCAGCAGCAGCGTGTGGCCATCGGCCGCGCGCTGATCACAAAACCCATGCTCGTGCTGGCGGATGAGCCGACGGGCAACCTCGACAGCAAAAGCAGCCAGGACGTGGTGGATCTGCTGCGCCAGGCTTCACGCCGTTATCAGCAGACCATTTTGATGATCACCCACAACGTCAACCTGACGGGAAATCTGGACCGCGTTTTGCAGGTGACGGATGGTGTGCTTACGGATTTGGGAGGCGTGCGCGCATGAAAAGCTATTTGGAATTGATTCCTGTTTCCGCGCGCATTCACCGCCGGCAGAGCCGCATGACGCGCATTTGCATCGCGCTGAGTGTGTTTCTCATCGCGGGAATCTTCTCCATGGCGGATATGTATGTCCGCACCCAATATCAGCAGAGCATTCAGACCGATGGAGCCTGGCAGGTGGTATTCCGCGTGGATAAGGATCTGGCGGCGATGATCGCCGCCAGGCCGGAGGTCAGGGTGGCCGCCCGTTATGCGGTGACAAACTACCGGCTTGACAAGGATTACACCATAGAAGGCACGGATACGGCGCTTTGTGGATTGGATGAAGCGTTTCTGTCGCTGTATCCGGCCATGGAGATGGTGGAGGGGCGCTATCCGGACGCATCCGGCGAGGCCGCCATCACCCGCAACGCCGCCCGGCGCCTGGGAATTGTCCCTGGCGACAGCGTTACGCTGACGGAGCCGGGTGGGAAGGAAACCGCATTCACTGTTACAGGCGTAGTCAGCGAGACCGCCATGCTGAACCGATATGATGCCTTTGGCCTGATCGTGAATATCGATACATACAGCGCGCTGTTTGCCGGAGAAACCGAGGCGGAGGACTGGGAATGCTATGTGCAGTTTGCCCCATGGGTTCGCGTCGGGGAAGCGGTTGCGCAGATCTGCCGGGATTTGGAGCTTGATGAGAGCGGAGTCGGCAAGAACGCCAAACTGCTCGCCCTGACGCTGCAAAGCGACGATACGAGCATCCTGGGGCTGTATCTTACCGCCGGCGTGCTGGCGGTGCTGGTGATGGTGGCCGGCGTGCTGATGATCGCCAGCAGTCTGAACAGCACAGTGGCGCGCCGGACGGAATTTTTCGGCCTGCTCAGGTGTGTGGGGGCGACGCCGGGGCAGGTGACACGCTTTGTATATCTGGAAGCGCTGATCTGGTGCCGCATGGCGGTCCCGCTGGCGCTGCTGGTTTCCGTCGCGGCGGTGTGGGGGATCTGCGGCATGCTCAAGGCGCTCAGCCCAAACCTGTTTGATGGTATGCCCGCCTTCGGCGTCAGTTGGGCAGGCCTGCTTCTGGGCGCGCTTCTTGGAATCGGAACCGTGCTGCTTGCCGCGCGTTCACCGGCCAGGCGTGCATCCCGCGTATCGCCTCTGGCGGCCGTAACCGGCAATGCCGGCACGACTCATGCCGCGCGCCGCGCGGCAAAATGCCGGATTTTGCCGGTTGAGGCCGCCATGGGCATCCATCATGCCTGGGGAAGCAGGAAGAATTTTGCGTTCATGGCCGGCTCCTTTGCGCTGAGCATCGTGCTGTTTTTGTCCTTCAGCATCACGGTGGATTTCATGAATAAGGCCATCGTGCCGCTCAGCCCGTTTACGCCGGATCTGTCTCTTTACGACGATTCGCGGTGCGTGATTCCGAAGGAGACGGCGGACGCCCTGGCGGAAAATCCCGTCGTTGACCGGGCCTATGGCCGGAGCTTTGCATACGATGTGCCCCTGAAGGCGGAAGAAATGCAGGGCACAGGCACCCTGATTTCTTACGAGGAAAACCAGTTTTCCTGGGCGCGGGAGAGCCTGCTTTCCGGATCGGTGGAGGATGCGGAACAGGGAGAAGGCCTGCTGGCCGTGTTTAACAGCGCCTATCCGCTTGAAACCGGGGATACGGTGGCCCTGGAACTGCCCATGGGGACGATGGAGACCCGCATTGTGGGCGTGGTTTCGGATTCCCCGTTTTCAAGCAGCGGCAGCATTCTCCTTTGCAGCGAAGCGGTGTTTGAGCGGATGACCGGGGAAAGCCGGTATACCATTGTGGACATCCAGCTTACGGCCCAGGCAACCGAGGAGGATGTGGAGGCGATCCGTACCGCCTGGGGAGAGGGCCTCTCGTTTTCAGACAGACGGATGAGCAATCAGGAGGCCAGGGGGGCTTATTATTCCTTCGCCGTGTTTGTATATGGTTTTCTGGCAATCATCGTGCTGATTGCGGCCTGCAACATCCTCAACAGCGTCGCCATGAGCGTCTCCGCCCGGATGCAGCAGTTCGGCGCGATGCGGGCGATCGGCATGTCGGATACCCAGGTGATCCGCATGGTGGCCTGGGAGGCCGCGGTCTATGCGCTCAGCGGGATCGTGCTGGGCTGTGGGATGGGCCTCCCTCTGCATCGGATGCTGTATGGCGCCGCTATCACCGAGCAGTGGGGAGAATTGTGGACGGTCTCACGGGCGGCCGCGCCGCTGGCGGCGATTGTGGCGGTCATTGCGCTGAGCGCCGCCCTGTCTGTCATAGGCCCTGCCAGGCTCATTCGGGGGATGTCCGTCGTGGATACGATCACGGCCAAGTGAAGGCGCCCGGGAACAGGACGGTTTCCCGGAACAGGGAAAGGGGCTGCTTCCTTCCGCTCTCACGGATGGAAACAGCCCCTTTCCTGGGATGCACACAAACGGGAAACAAATCCGCTTTTCACGGCCTGGGTCAGGACCGGTCTGCTCTTGCCGCGGCTTCACGCTTGTTGATCTTGTTTTGATTATAGATCGAGAAGAGAATGGTGCCGATGGCCACGGCCAGGAACACCATCGCAATCGGAGAAGAGGTGATGGCAAAGAAATTGCCCTTCTGGATGTTCATGAAACGCACGAAATTCTTTTCGCACATCGGCCCGAGGATGAGGGCGAGCAGGATGGGGCTGAGGGGAAACTCATACTTGT
>DVMG01000231.1 GCA_018715105.1 Candidatus Ventricola intestinavium | reverse complement strand
CTGTGGACGCGGAGGAAACCCCCGATTCCGAACTGATGAGCATCCCCTGCCAGCAGCTCATGCGCACGGCCGAGTATGCAGACCTCAGCGCAGAGGAATACGAAGCCCTGAACGACTGGTTTTCCGGGCAGACATTCCGTTATCGCCCGCACAGCGCCGATCCGGCCAAGGGCGGCAACTTTAACTACGCACGCTATCAGCAGGATCCCGGCGCTTTCTGGTCAACCTACTTTTCCTATGCCGCGCGATACCCGGTCATCTATCTGGAAGCTTTCCTGCAAAACTGTGCGGGTCTGTGGAACCCGGACGACACCAGCCATGCGCACGCGCTCGACGGCGAGGATTGGGATTACGTGTATCTGAAAACAGGCAACATCGCCCCGGAGATCATCGGCGAGATTGAGGCGCATTCCTATCTGCCCCGTCTGCGGAGCCTTCTGGTCAGTTCCGCCCATAATTCCAGCCACGAGCAGATTCCGCTGCTTTCTCTGCTGTTCCGGCCTTCTATCTACACCTATCTGCTGCTGCTGACCACCCTGCGCCTGTTCAAGCAGCGCCAAAAGCGGCTGGCGCTCTGTCTGCTTCCGTTATGGGGGTTTTTCACATCTCTGGTGTTTTCAGCGTGTATCCTCGTGCGCTATGCCTATCCTTTGATGACATGCGTGCCGGTCATGCTTGTTCTCGCCTTTTTCGCCGGTCCGGCCTGCGAAACCACACCGCGCGCCGCGGCCCCTGCCCGCATCAGCCGATCCAAAACCGGGAATGAAACGGCAGAAAATGAACACCCTGAATGAGACCTGAATGAAAGGATTGTCCGCGATGGATTTTGAATCGTTCCGGCAGGCTGTGCTTTCAAGCGTCCGGCAGCACATGTCCGCTTATACCTCGGCCAGCGACGCGATATGGGATCATCCCGAAATCAACTTCCACGAAGATTTTGCAGCCGAAACGCTGCGCGGCCTGCTGCGGGAAAACGGCTTTGCCGTCACGGATTCTCTGGGCGGCCTGCCCCATGCTTTTCGCGCTGAATACGGCAGCGGCAGGCCGGTGATTGCCTTCCTCGGCGAATACGATGCCCTGGCCGCCATGAGCCAGCAGGCCGGCTGCGCGCAGAAGCATGCCGAAAAGGAAGGGGCGCCCGGCCATGGATGCGGGCATAACCTGTTGGGTGTCGGCTCGGCCGGCGCGGCCATCGCCGTGAAGGAAAGCATCGCTTCCGGCGTGCTCAGCGGCACGGTGGTCTATTTTGGCTGCCCGGCGGAAGAAACGGCCAGCGCCAAGGCCTTTCTCGCACGCGACGGCTTTTTTGACGGCCTTGACGCCATCCTGACTTGGCACCCGTGGGACTATACCGGAATCTGGCCGGGCGGCTCGCTGGCCAATGTCAAAATGATCTTCCGTTTCAGGGGACAGGCAGCGCATGCCGCAGGCAGCCCGCATCTGGGCCGCAGCGCGTTGGATGCCCTGGAGCTGATGAATGTGGGCGTGCAGTTCCTGCGCGAACACGTGCCGGAGGACACGCGCATGCACTACGCGATCACAGACGCGGGCGGCGCGGCGCCCAATGTGGTGCAGGCATATGCCGAAGCCGTGTATCTGCTGCGTTCCCCGCGCCTTGAAGATCTGGCGGATATCCGCCAGCGCGTCATCAACTGCGCGCGCGGAGCAGCCCTGATGACCGGCACACAGGTGGACGTGGAGTTTGTCAAGGGATGCTCAAACGTCCTGCCCAACACGGCCATGGAGGAGCTGCTGATTCGCTGTGCCCATTCCATCGGCGTGCCGCAGTACGACGAAGAGGAGCTCGCGCTTGCCCGCGCGCTGCACGATTCCCTTGAATCCCCGGAAACGACGCTCGCGCGGATTTCCCGCCTGTGCGACAGCCGGACACGCGCAGAGGTGCTCTCTCATCAGGGAGAGGCGATGTATGCGTTTGTCGCGCCGCATTGCCCGACGGATACGCCGCTTTTCTCCGTCTCCACCGATGTCGGGGACGCAAGCTGGTGTGCTCCCACCAGCCAGATTTCTGCCGCCGCCTGGGCGGCAGATACGCCCGCGCACAGCTGGCAGGCCGTGGCCATCGGCAAAAGCTCCATCGCGCACAAGGCCATGTGCTTCGCCGCCGCGGTGCTCGGCCTGAGCGGCGCTGTGCTGATGGCGGATCCCGATGCCCTGGCGCGCGCAAAAGCGGAGTTTGAAAGCAGGACGGCAGGCCGCCCCTATGCCTGCCCGATTCCCAAAGACGTCCTCCCCCATGGATGATCATTCATAGGTTTTGTATATTTTTCTGTTTTTAAGTTTTTAATTCGAAATTTTCCGCATACTATTGAATATTTATGCATATCTGTGGTATACTGCTCTCCGTATCCGCATACCATTCAATCCTCATCAGGGAAGAAGGAGATCTCTATGCCTAAAGATCAGATCGTCGACAACAGCGACCAGCAGTTCATCCGCAAGGCCAACATCCTTATTGAGGCCCTTCCTTATATCCAGCGCCTGTGGGGCAAAACCGTCGTCATCAAATACGGCGGCAATGCCATGGTCAGCGAACCCCTGACTCACAAGATTCTTGAAGATGTGACGCTGCTCAAGTATGTGGGCATCAATCCGATCCTCGTGCACGGCGGCGGGCCGGAGATCAACGCCATGCTCAGCCGCGTGGGCGTGCAGAGCGCCTTCCATCACGGCCTGCGCATCACAGACGACGCGACGATGGAAATCGTGCAGATGGTGCTGGCCGGCAAGCTCAACAAGAACATCGCCGCAGAAATCGGGATGCTTGGCGGCAAGGCCATCGGCCTGTGCGGCAAAGATGCGGGACTCATCCGCGTGAAAAAAAAGCCCCCGCTTGCGGACGGCGTGGACTTGGGCCACGTGGGGGATATCGTGGGCGTCAACACCAAGCTGCTTGAAACCCTCTGCGCGGATGAGTATATCCCTGTCATCGCTTCCGTGGGCACCGATGATGGCGGGGAGAGCTATAATATCAATGCCGACACCGCCGCAGCCGCTATCGCAACCGCGCTCAGGGCCGAAAAGCTCATCTACCTGACCGATATTGACGGCGTCCGCAAAAAGGCGGAGGATCCGACAACGCTCTTCCCCATCCTCACCGTCGAGCAGGCGCGCTCCCTCATACAGGATGGCACCATTTCCGGCGGAATGATCCCCAAGGTGAATGCCTGCATCGAGGCCATCGAAAAGGGCGTTCGCCGCGTGCACATTCTCAACGGCACCATTCCGCACCCGATTATCCTGGAGATCTTCACCGATCGCGGCATCGGCACGATGTTTGAGCGCGCCAAGCCCTCCCCCGCCGCAGCCGGCGCGGTGGAGAATGCTCAAAGCCCCCGTTCCTCCGGCTCGTCCATTTGAAAGGAGGGAGATGTCATGAAGGTACAGGTTTATATTGACGGCAGCGAAGGCACAACCGGCCTGCGGATTTTTGACCGCATGCGCGAGCGCGAGGATATCCGGCTTTTGACCATCGACCCTGCGCTGCGCAAGGACACCGCCGAGCGCGCGCGTCTGATCAACGCATCGGACATCACATTCCTGTGTCTGCCGGACGCCGCGGCCAGGGAGGCTGTCTCTCTGATTGAAAACGATCATGTGCGCGTCATCGATGCTTCCACGGCTCACCGCACGGCGCCCGGATGGGCTTATGGTTTT
Source organism: Candidatus Ventricola intestinavium (assembly GCA_018715105.1). GTDB lineage: Bacteria > Bacillota > Clostridia > Christensenellales > Aristaeellaceae > Ventricola > Ventricola intestinavium. Next base: position 5,289 of record DVMG01000231.1, on the reverse strand, counting down.
GCCGAGCTGTCGTCCGCACACCGCCAGGCGATTGCCTCCGGGGCCCGCGTGGCCAATCCCGGCTGCCATGCCACCGGTTTTATCTCGATTCTATATCCGCTCCTCGCGTGCGGCGCGCTGCCGCCGGATGCGGCTCTCTCCTGCTTTTCGCTGACCGGGTACAGCGGGGGTGGCAAGCGCATGATCGCCCAATATGAGGCGCAGGAACGCAGCCCTTCTCTGGATGCGCCGCGCCCCTACGGCCTGACCCAGCAGCACAAGCATCTTCCGGAAATGCAGGCCGTCTGCGGCTTAACGCGCGCGCCCCTGTTCACCCCGATTGTGGCGGATTACTTTGCGGGCATGCTCGTAGGCGTGCCGCTGCATGCGGACCAGCTGCGCGGCATTTCCTCGCTTTCGCAGCTGCATGCCTGCTATGCCGATGCCTATGCGGGGCAGAAACTCGTGCGCGTCCTGCCGGCCGACGCGCAGGCGGACGACGGGGGCTTCATCGCTTCCAACGGCTGCGCAGGATTGGATGGGCTGCAGATCCTCGTCACCGGCAACGACGAACGGATGACGGTGTATGCCCGGTTTGACAACCTGGGAAAGGGCGCCTCCGGGGCGGCCATTCAGAACATGAACCTGATGATCGGCTGCGAAGAGACAAAGGGCCTGCGCCTTTGATCCCGCCCTTCCGGGACAGAATGAAACATGCCGGTTCCCTCAATCCGTCAAGAGGAAAAGGAGGACATATGACTCTATCGGAAATTCAGTCTCTGGACAGACAGCACTTTCTCGGTGTATTCGGCGAGCGGCTGCCCGTGTGCTTTGTGCGCGGCGAGGGATGCACCCTCTATGACCAGGAGGGCCGGGCCTATACCGACCTGTTTGCCGGCATCGCCGTCAATGCGCTGGGTTACAATCATCCCGCCGTAACCGGCGCGATCCTTGCGCAGGCTCAGACAGGCATCTTGCATACTTCCAACCTCTATTATGTGCAGCCGCAGGCGGAATTGGCAGCGCTGCTGTGCCGCCACACGTTTGCCGACCGCGTGTTCTTCTCCAATTCGGGGGCCGAGGCCAATGAGGGCGCGATCAAGCTCGCCCGAAAGTATTTTTATGCCCAGGGCAGCGGCCGCTATAAGATTGTGTCGGCGAATCACTCGTTCCACGGGCGCACGCTGGCCACGGTCGCCGCCACCGGTCATGAAGATTATCAGGAGCCCTATCGCCCGCTCCTGCCGGACGGGCTTTCCCAGGTTCCCTACAACGATTTTGACGCGCTGCGCGCCGCTGTGGATGAGCAGACAGCCGCCATCCTGCTGGAGCCCGTGCAGGGCGAGGGCGGCGTGATTCCGGGCGATCCGGCCTATCTGAAAGCCGTGCGTGCCCTGTGCGATGAGCGGGGCATCCTGCTCATCTTCGACGAAGTGCAGACAGGCGTCTGCCGGACGGGTTCTCTGTATGCCTATCAGCAATACGATGTGATCCCGGACATCATGACGAGCGCAAAGGGCCTGGGATGCGGCTTCCCCATCGGAGCCGTTCTTGCCAGCGAGCGTGTGGCTTCCGCCATCGCCATCGGCGACCATGGCTCCACATTCGGCGGCAACACGCTGGCCTGCGCGGTTTCCCTTTCGGCCATGCGCTATCTGATTGAGCACGATTTCTCATCCGTTGCCCGCGAAAAGGGGGCTCAGCTGATGGCGCTGCTGCGCTCCATCTCCAGCCCCCAAATCATAGATGTGCGCGGCATGGGCATGCTGCTGGGCGTTCAGCTTACGCAGGATTGTGCGGCCAAAGATCTGGTTCGGGCGCTGCTTGCCCGCGGCTTTGTAGCCGGTACGGCATCCGGCAATGTGCTGCGCATCGCCCCGCCGCTCATCCTCTCCGCCGCTCAGATGGAGGCTTTTGCAAAGGCGCTTGACGATGCGCTCTCCGGCTTCTGAAGAGCTCGCGCAGGCAAAGGCGCCGTCCGGATGCAGCCGGGTCTTTGAGAAAAGAGAAAACCGCTTTTTAAAAGCCCTTTTGAAGCAGGGGACTGAACGGTTCCCACCGCCTTCAAAGGGCTCTTTGTTATCGCGGCTTCGGCCTCCCTCTGCGGGAGAGAAGAACGCTTTCGCCAGCACTCCGCGGGGCTTACAGCCCCTGCACATAGGAAACCGCGCTGTCCACACCGGCCAGAAGATCTTCAACCGTTTGCTCCACCCGCCTGTCCGGCTCCAGAGGCCGATGCTCCTTTCCGCCGGAGAAGTCCTTTGTCGAGCAGCTGAGCACATATCCTTCGCCCAGCTCCACCGTGGTAAGCTCCCCAAAGCCTCTGACGCCGCCTGTCGGCTCGCCCACGAGCGTCGCGCCCATGTCGCGCAGATCCTGTGCATTCAGAACCCCGGAGGAAAACGTTCGATCCCCGATGAGCGCATAGATTCTGCTGCCCTGATCCCGGAGTTCCGAAAGGAGATCCAGCAGCGGGCGGATAACCTCGCTGTTGCCGCCGCCGTTGTTGCGCAGGTCCACAAGGATTTTTTCGGGCCTCTGCATGCCAGCCAGCTGCTCCCTCAACGCTTTTGCAAAGTCAGCCATGGGCATCTGCGGATTGTCCTGACAGAGGTTGTACTGAATGAAGAGCTCGCCGCCCTCAAGAAGCGTGGCATAATAAAACCCGCTCTGCATGAGCGTCTGCGCCATGGGCATGATCACCGAGGTGCTGAAATCGTATCCTCCATCCAGCGTTTTCACGTCGGCGGTCTGCGTCTGTCCGGTGCGAGGATCGCGCACGGTGACAGTCGCCTGCTCCGGCTCCTGCATCGCGCCGACATGCATGAGCATGCTCACCGAGGTCATCTCTTCCGCCGTGAGCGTATCCCGCCAGCCCTCTGTTTCGGGGCTGATATAGGGATCCATGCGCCTGGCAATCTCTTCCGCCGGCACACCGCCAATCGCTTCAAGGGCCATGCCCGTCCACGCCGCCTCCTCCTGCTGCGCCTGCACGAGGATGTATTCATCCTCAAATTTCAGGACAAAAAACGGCAGGATCCGCTCCTGCTCCCGCGGGCAGAGAACCGTTGTGTGTTCATCCCCCAGGGAAGCGACCAGTTCACGCAGGGCAAATCCCGCTTCGCCGTCCGCGCAAAGCTCCTCCCACGCCCCGTCAAGCGCCTGAACCGCCTTTTCAAAATCCGTCTCACGAACGTGTGTAAACGGATTGGGATGATGATCCCGGATCGCGCTGCTCACAGCCCGCGGAACGCTCTTTTCCTGCGCGGCCGCGCCCAACGCCAGGCAGCACAGGACGGCCAGCACGCACGCCATTTTCCTCATCGCGCCGTATTCCCCCTTCTTTTCCTTCCAGCGGCTGGCCGGCTCTTTACAGGTCATCCGAGCTCACGCCTTCGCCGTAACGCTTTAACTCATACTCTCCCTGATCGTTGAGCTCATAGTCAAACCCATAATCGCCCGTCTTCCCGTCAAGCTCGTAACGGAGGGTGACAATCACGCGATCGCTTGCGCCGTTTTTGCTGGCAACGCTTGTCTCCACAACCGTCGCCTCCGGGAAACCGGCTGTAAACGTCTCAACCGCCAGCTCCCGCACAACGGGCACAAATCCCCAATCGATTTCTCCGCCGTTATTCTGCGGGGTTTCCACCTGCGCGCTTTCCATCTCCTCGCCCAGCTTTCCGAGCGCCTCCTCAAAGGCCGTGCAGCCGCATAACGCCGCCAGCAGCAACGCCAGCAGGGCGATAAGCTTTATCTTCCTGTTGTTCATCGGATCCTCCCTTTTCCGCGGCATGCCGCGGTCTCAGCCTTCCGGGGAAAGGCCGGGGCATTCCGGTTCGCCTGTTCTTCCCCTTCGATGCCTTATTATATCACCTTTCGAGTTTGTTTTCTATCCCTGAACGCCTGAACGCGGTTCCGTTTCACTGGAAGGCAGATCGCCCTGTAAACTTTTAAGTTTTATAAGTTGACATACGGCGCGAATCCTGATACACTGTCTTTCGTAAACCCGTTCCATAAATAAAGTTTACAGAAAGTGCAAAGGAAGTGCTCTCATGAACCAAAGCATCACGAGAAACCTCGTCTTCGCCGCCATGATGACCGCGCTGACCGTGATCTGCGCCCAGATTCAGATTCCTCTGCCGATGGTGCCCATCAGCCTGGCGCTCTTTGCCGTGCATCTGAGCGGCGCGCTGCTCGGCGCGAAGGGAGGTGCGCTGGCCATGGCCGCCTATGCCCTGCTGGGCATCCTGGGGGTGCCGGTTTTTGCCGGTTTCAAAAGCGGTCCCTCGGTGCTCTTTGGCAGCACGGGCGGCTATATTCTCGGCTACGTGCTCTGCGCGCTGCTGGTGGGCCTGCTTTCCCGCCGGTTTGGCATGACCTTTCACGGTCTTTGCCTGGCCATGGCAATCGGAGTCCTGGCCTGTTATGCCTTCGGCACGGCCTGGTTCATGCTCGTTTCCGGAATGAATCTGGCCTCCAGCCTCTCTTACTGCGTCTTGCCCTTCCTTCCGGGAGATGGGGTTAAAATCGTGCTGGCCGCCGCGGTGGTTCTTCGCCTGCAAAAGCCCCTGCGCGCCATGGGCCTCGTCCGCTGAGCTTTCGCCCCTTTCCGTCATGGCACAGACGTTGTTTTCTCGGAAGCTCCTTTTTAAAACGCTGCGCGGAAGATTTCTCCGCACCCTGCCGGGCAAACAGGCCCGGCTTTTTTCGCGCCCAAACATGCGTCCTCTTTCTTGACAGGCGTTTTCATGCTGAGTATAATAGGTATGTTCTTTATTTTTCCCTTATTAAAAAAACAACGTTATAATAGAGGTGTTTGTCTTGCGTGAGCTGCTTCAAAAGCTGGTTTCCATTCCCGGCCCGTGCGGCTTTGAGCACGAAGTCGCCCGCTACCTGTTTGACCGCCTCAAGGGATCTGCGGATGACGCCTGGGTGGATGGACTGGGCAATGTCCTCATTAAACGGGTGGGCGCGCATCCCGGCCCGACGCTGATGCTTTCCGCCCATGCGGATGAAGTGGGCTTTATCGTCAAAAAAATCGAGCCCAACGGCCTGCTTCGCTTTGAAAAGGTGGGCGGACATGACGACCGGGTTCTTCTCAGCGAGCATGTGACCGTCACCACGCAGGAAGGCAAACGGTATGAGGGCGTCATCGGCTGTATTTCCTGCCATATGCTGCGTTTTGACGACCCACACCTCGTGCGCAAACACAGCGACATGTATATCGATGTCGGCGCCCGGGATGCGGAGGGCGTGCGGCGCATGGGCATCCAGGTGGCCGATCCGATCACCTGGGCCACGCCCTACCGC
>DVMG01000230.1 GCA_018715105.1 Candidatus Ventricola intestinavium | reverse complement strand
GAAAGGGCGCCCGGCAGGGTATCCAGTTTTTTTTCAAGGCCGAGCAGATGAATGATCTGCATGATAAATTCCCTGTCCGGCCTGCGGCCATCCAGCGCGATCGGGAAGATGATGTTTTCCCATACGCTGAGCACGGGCACCAGGTTGTAATTCTGGAAGATGAAGCCGATCTGCTTGCGGCGAAAGATGGCGGCCTCTTCGCTGCTGAGCCGGGCCAGTTCGGTATCCCCCACCCGGATGCTGCCCGCGCTGGGAGTGTCCAGGCCGCCGAGCATGTTCAGCAGGGTGGATTTTCCGGAGCCGGACGTGCCGATGATGGCGGTAAACCGGCCGCGCTCGATGTCAAGATCCACCCCGTCAAGTGCACGTACTTCGGTTTCGCCCCGACCATAATATTTTTTGAGCCCACGGGCCTGCAAAACGATGGGATCCGCCTGAGAATGGGGGATTGAGATGCTGTTCATGCGTGTTTCCTCCTGAAAAAATGATGCCAGAAGAGGGAAGGAAAGCGTTTTGCCGTGCCGTGCATTTTTGGGTGCGCCGCTCCCCATAAAGGGGCTTTTGCAGAACGGGCCCTGCGGGGTTTTTCATGCGGCTCTCCTGCCCTCTGCCGTTTCTGTCTAGAGGATATCACCGCAAAGTCACAGCCAGGGTACAGCAAAAGCACAGTTTTGTACCTTTCAGGTGTTGACAAAAGCATGTTCCCTCCCGGAAGGGGATCTTTTGCGCCTGTCAAAAGCACGCGGCCGCGTGCCGGATGAAGCCGGCTCTTTGGCGCTTGCCGATGCATGAAAAAGAGCCGCTCTTTCCTTTGTGGAAAAGCGGCCCTAAAGAAGGCTGGAATGCTTATGCGTTTAGGCGGACGGCTGCGCGCTTCCCCTTTTCTGTTTCTCCCGGCTTTCCCAGAGGGAGAGGAGCGTCTTTTTCAGCCGAAGAAGACCTGCTGCATCGGCGATGAACCAGCCGATGGGAATGGACAGCCAGATTGCCGTCACACCGAATAACGGAGCGAATGCATAAGCGAGGATCACGCGCAGCCCCAGAGAGATCACCGTCAGGATGACGGACATGCCCGCGCGCTCCAATCCACGATACGTGGCATACAGAAGGAACAGCAGGCCAATGCCCACATAAAAAACCCCTTCTGTGCGCAGATATCCCACGCCGATAGCCAGGCTCTCCCCTTCCCCTGGATCGATAAAAAGCATGAGCAGGGGCCGTGCAAACAGGAAGACAAGCAGGGAAATGACCGCGCAGAAGGAGAGGGACATGACCGCCGCCTCGCGGATGCCGCGCCGCACACGATCGGCCCTGCCTGCGCCGGTATTCTGCGCGATGAATGTGGAAAAACCGTTGGCAAAATCCTGCGCGGGAGAATAGGCGAATGCGTCAATCTTCACGCCCGCGGCAAACGCGGCCATGGTTGCGATGCCAAAGCTGTTGACGAGGCTCTGCACCATCAGGATTCCAAAGTTCATGATGGATTGCTGCACACTGGTGAGCACGCTGACCCCCGCAATGCGGCGAAGCAGCGTGCGATCCATGCGCATGTGTTCACGCCGGGGGATCAGCTCGCGATGGCGCAGAAAACCATATCCGGCGATGCCTGCGGCCGAAAGGGCCTGCGCGATAACCGTAGCCCCGGCGGCTCCCGCCACGCCCCAGCCGAACCCGAGCACAAAGAGCAGATCCAGCGCGATGTTGACGACGGTGGCAAGAAGCAGGAAGAGGAGCGAAGCCAGCGAGTTGCCCACACTGCGCAGCGCTGCGGAAAAAAAGTTATAGAGAAAGACAAAACCCATTCCGGAAAAGATGACCAGCAGATATTCGGTGATCTCGCCCACCGCTTCTGGGGGAACGCGCAAAAGCGCAATCAGCTGAGGAAGCAGGGCGTATGATGCGCCCGTCAGCACCAGGGCGAGCAGGGCAATCATCACAAAAGCGTTGAATAGGGCCGTCTTCATCCGTTCCCGGCTGCCTTCGCCATAAAGCTGGCTGAATACCACGCCGCTGCCCATGCAAAGGCCAAGCAGCAGGCTGGTCAGCAGGTTCATCAAAGAGAAGGCGCTGCCCACGGCCGCCAGCGCGATATTTCCAAGAAAGCGCCCGACGACCCAGGTGTCCACGACGTTGTAAAACTGTTGAAGCAGATTTCCGGCGATTAAAGGCAGGCTGAATGTGATCAGCCCCCGGCGTATGGATCCCTGTGTCAAATCCGTCTGCATGGTGTACACTCCTGAAAAACTGTTTGTTCCCCATTATACATGAAAAAGGGAAAAGAGAAAAGAGGGTTTGACGCGGCGCATCCTCCGCGCTACAATAGGGAATACAGGAATCCCGCTTTGGAATCCTGATAAGGAAAAGAGACGCGGAGGATGAGGAACATGAGGATCAGGGCCGTGATTTGGGATCTGGATGGAACGCTGCTTGACACGCTTTGCGATCTGACGGCAAGCACCAACGCGGCGCTGGCTCAATGCGGCCTGCCGGTGCGCACGGAGGATGAAGTGAGGCGTTTTGTGGGAAACGGAGTGCGTCTTCTGATTGAGCGGGCCGTGCCGCAGGGGGCGGATAACCCGGCTTTCGAAGAGGTGTATGACGCGTTTATCCATCACTATGCGCAGCATAGCAGGGATCACACGAAACCCTATGACGGCATGGTGCCGCTGCTTCGCGAGCTTGACGCACGCGGGGTGAAAATGGCTATCGTCTCCAATAAAATCGATTTTGCCGTGCGTGAATTGAGCGGGTTTTACTTTGGCGGGCTGATCAGGGCGGCGGTGGGGGATGCACCGTCCCGCCGCCGAAAGCCCGCGCCGGACAGCGTGCTGGAGGCCATGCGCCAGCTGGGGGTGACGGCGGAAGAAACCGTATATGTAGGAGACTCGGACGTGGATGTGTACACGGCACAAAATGCAGGGGTTACAGGCGTGGCCGTGAGCTGGGGATTTCGCACCGGGGACAGCCTGCGCCAGGCGGGCGCCCGGTATATCGCGGCAAGTCCCGAAGAGCTGCTTGCCATTTTGGAAAACCTGTGAAGGTGCGGGAAGGGGCGATATGAAGAAAGCGCTGTGAAGAAAGAATGAGAATATGAAGAAAGAAAGGAAAGAAGAGAAGAAAAAACGGACGCGGCAGGGCGGCGCCGTCCTGCTGCTGGGCGCAGAGCTGGATGAGCATGATGAACCGACGGATGAAATGCGCGGGCGCGTGCGGCTCGCTGCGCAGGAATACAGGCAGGGGGATGCTGGTGTAATCGTGGCCTGCGGCGGCATCCTGCCCGGCCACAGCCGCGCGGAGGCGGATGTCATGGCGGATTTGCTCTGCGGCGAGGGCATTCCTTCCCACGCCGTGCGCCTTGAAGACCGTTCGCAGAATACTATGGAAAACATACGCTATGCCGCGGCGCTGCTGGGCGATGTGAAAGAAAGGCGCCTGCTGGTGGTGACAAGCGATTATCACCTTCACCGGGCAAAGGCCACAGCCCGCCGGCTGGGCCTTTGCGTGAAAGGCAGAGGAGTCAAAATGCCGCACAACGCTTCCTGGTGGGTGCTGTGGCTCAAGGAACGATGCTATATGATCGATCTGCGGATGGGATGGCAGGATGAGGGCAGGAAAAGGCCCGAATGGACCCGCAGGCTGTTTGACCGGATCTTCGGCAGCCGGTCATGAGGGGAAAGAGGCATCCCGGACTGCCCCGGAATTTGCGACGGAAGATTTTGCACATTTTGCATTGACAAATGGTGGAGAGTCGTGTATAATAATTTTCGCTGATTGAGCAGCGGCCTTCGGGGAGAGTTGGCTGAGTGGTCTAAGGCGCACGACTGGAAATCGTGTGTACGTTAATAGCGTACCTAGGGTTCAAATCCCTAACTCTCCGCCAGAGAGAAACCCCCGCAGAATGGTCTGCGGGGGTTTTTGTTTGTCTTTCTTTATTGCTTTACATGCTTTTAGAGAAAAAGTTTCCGAAGCTGAAATAAAAAAGCGGAACGGGGGAGGAGGGTTCCCACGTTCCGCAAAAGGAGAAAGGCAAATTATTGTCCGCTTGCGCCGTAATTGGAAAGCACGCGGGCGCTGGGGTCGTTAACACGGCAGCCCTCCCACGCTTGGTTCGGCATCCAAAAGCCGGGAATCATGCCCGACTGTCCGGGATAATAGCGTTCAAAAATTTCCCGGTACAGAAGGCTTTCCTTTGTAAACGGTGCAGCATCATCATATTGCAGGCAAAGCTTTGAAAATTCTTCGTCGGTGTAGGTTTCTTCCGCGTATTGCT
>DVMG01000229.1 GCA_018715105.1 Candidatus Ventricola intestinavium | reverse complement strand
GTAGAGCGCTGCACTTCTTTTATCCATGTAAAATCACGAAAACCTTCGACATACGCATCGAAGGTTCGTCTTTAAAAAGCATGTCCTGCTTCGTCTGTTTCGCCCCAGTCAAAAGCGAGGGCCTTTCCATTTATGCAATCACGCTCACACCATCGGGAATAACGGTCACCGTTGCCTTTTCTCCAAGAAGTGCGGTCGCCTCTGCCAGCGCGGTATCGACATCCGGGGCCCAAAGCAGGTGCATGCTTTGAATCAACTCTCGATTTTCTTCACCGGTCACGAACCAACAGCGCGCCTTCTGCATCACACGTGCCAGAATCTGTGCCTCCCACTGATCCATCGAAGTGTTTTCAGCCGGCACATTCTGAATGGCTTTCGCCACGGCATTTGGATCCTTTCGATCGGCAAACCAGCGATAAAACGCCTCTCCGCCATGCCCGTCTCCCAGTGCTGCACAAGCGATGATTGCGCCGCCTGCCCTTACACAGCTCTCCGCTGCGGTCATACCCTTTACGGACTGGTAGACATTTTGGTCCAGCGGATAGCCGCCGTTGGAGGTAATTGCGATGTCCGATTGAACAGGTTGAACACGAGTCAGCTTTTCACACAGGACGCAGCCGGCGCGGTGCGCCTTTTCAGGGTGCCCTGCTACGGCCGCGAGGATATGTTTTTCCGTATCAAGGAGCACATTCAGAATGAAGGCCAGACGGGCCTGGTCTGCGGCATAAAGCATATCCTGGTGAATCGGATTGTTATCCAGGCAACCCGCCCGTGCGTGCGCGCTGGCGATAAAGCCCGCATTGTGGTTATATAAAATTGTTTTTTCAGAAGCAATGCCGGGCAGAATGCTCTTGCGTCCTCCGGAAAAGCCCGCAAAGAAGTGCGGCTCGATGAACCCCTCGGAAACAACCAGGTCGGCCTCTTTTACCAGCCGGTTCAGCCACAGTTCGCCGCCTGAGGGCAAGATGCTGAAAAACGCCATCTCTTCCGTTTCGGTTGCCCGGTGAATCACAATGTTCTCCTCTTCCGCTATTTTCTCCCCAAATTTGGCCCGCAGTTCTGTCTCTGTGGTGGGGCGATGCATGCCGGTTGCCACCAGCAGAGTGATTTGTGCATCGGGATTGCCTCCGCGGATTTCCTCAAGAAGCAGCGGCATGGTGACGGCGCTGGGCACAGGGCGCGTGTGATCGCTGGTGATGACGAGAATTCTGTGTTTTCCCTCAGCCAGTTTACGCAGGCGGGGTGCTCCGATGGGATGCTCCAACGCATTCCTCACAATGCTCCGCGGGGATCCGGCCGGGATTTCACCATAGTTGGGACTCAGAACGGCTTTCAAACGGCCGTCGTCCACATGCAACACCTGCTTTCCATGCCCATAGGGGATTTCAATGGATCTCATCATGCAGCATTCAGCAACCTTTCTCACGTCAAAACGCTGTCCTGCAGCGGGGCGTTCTTATTCTTCCACAATCTTTCCGGGGTTGAGAATACCTCTTGGATCAAAAACGGCCTTGATTCCGCGCATGAGGCTCATATGCGTCTCACTCTTGCTTTTCGCAAGAAAGCGTTTTTTTGCATGGCCAATGCCGTGTTCGCCGCTCACCTCGCCGCCCATTTCGCGCGCCGCAGCGTACAGCTCATCCATCGCCTGTCTGACCGCTCTGTCCCACGTCGTGTTATCCAGTCCGTCTTTGCAGACATAGATGTGCAGATTGCCATCGCCCGCGTGTCCAAAGGAGCAGATACGCACCCCGATGTGTCTGCCGATTTCCACACTTCTGCGCACAAAGGCCGGGATCATGTCGCGGGGAACCACCACATCGCATTCATCCATCTCGGGCGTAGAGTTCTTGATGGCTTCCAAAAAGGCGCCCCGCGCATTCCAGATACTCTCTCTGCGTTCATCCGTATCTGCCAGCAGCACGTCTTTGGCCCCCATCTGCAGGGCCAGATCGGTCAACTGCTCCATAGCGGGCCTCAGCGCTTCCGTGCTTGGCCCATCCAGACGAACCAGCAGATAGGCGTCTGCAGAGGTATCCGGAAACCGCTTTCCCAGATAGGTTTCCGCGCAGGTGATCACTTCCCGCTCCATGAATTCCACGGCCGTCGGCTCGCATCCGCAGCTAAGCACAGCCGGAACCGCACCGATACATGCATCCAGGTCGTCAAAGGGAATCAACAGGGAGAGGTTCACCCTGGGTTCCGGAAGCAGCTTCACTGTCAATTTCGTCAGAACTCCCAGTGTGCCCTCGCTCCCCACCATCAGGTCGATCAGGCTGTATCCGCTGGACGACTTGACGTTTTTTCCCCCGAGGGTGATCACTTCTCCGCTGGCCAGCACGACTTCCATCCCCAGCACATAGTCACGGGTCACGCCATAGCGAACCGCACGCATGCCGCCCGCGTTGGTCATGGCATTTCCTCCCATGGTAGCGGTCTTTTCCCCCGGATCCGGCGGATAAAAAAGGCCGGTGCCCTCAAGCGCCTGAGGGAATTCCATCAGCAGCACGCCAGACTCCACGGTCGCGGTCATGTTCTTGGAATCCACCTCCAGAACCTTTTTCATCTTTTCTGTGGACAGCACCACTCCCCCGCAGATGGCCACGCAGCCGCCGCACAGGCCCGTTCCCGCTCCACGCGGGGTGACGGCGATCCGCTTCTCGTTGCAGTAGGATAAAATCCTGCTGACTTCCTCCGTCGTAAGGGCCTGCAGCACAGCCTCGGGCTGGTAATGCCCATAGAGGGTCATTTCGTCATGGTCATAGTCGGTGGAAATGGCTTCGCCGCTAAACACGCGTCCGGGAAGCAGCCCGCTAAAATATGCCAGATCTTCCTGCGTTACATGATTGAAATTCATTCTGCCTTCGCCTCCTTCAGCTGATGAATCAGAGCGGGAACGATGTCATACAGATCGCCCACAATGGCGATCTGCGCCGTATCAAAGATGGGCGCGTTCCTGTCCGTATTGATGGCCACAATGTGGTCGCTGCTGTTCATGCAGGCAGTAAACTGAATGGCGCCGCTGACTCCGCAGGTAATCATGAGCTTTGGGCGGACAGTGCGGCCCGAAAGGCCAATTTGCCGGTCGTTAGCCGCCCAGCCTTTTTCCACCAGAGGACGAGTCGTGGCCCAGTCCCCGCCAAGAAGCGCAGCCAGTTCCCGAATCATTTCAAGATCCGCCTCTTTCTTCAGGCCGCGTCCGCCGACGACCAGGATTTCCGCGTCGGAAATGCTCTGCTTTGGCGGAATCGGCACCACGCTGACGCAGCTGGCCTTTGATTCAGCCACGCCCCTGGGAATTCTGCGGAATACCTTCTCGCCGGACGCTTCCCTGCTGCGCTCAGGCGCATTCATCACCTTTGAGCGCACGGTGGCAAATTGGGGACGGGTGTTCAGCGTCACGATCTGCGCCATGATGTTGCCACCGAAGGCTGGGCGGATCTGCACAAGATCGGTGCTCTCACGCAGAATCAGGCTGGTGCAGTCTGCCGTGAGCCCGGTATGAAAGCGCGTGGCCAGGCGGGGAGCCAGGCTCCTGCCCAGGGCGGTCGCCCCTACCAGCACCACACTGGGTTTGGTATATCGGATATAATCCTCCACGCAGGCAGCATAGGCATCCGCACGATAGTAGCTCAGCTGTGCATCGTCGTATACGGCAATCTCGCTTATGCCATAGTGACGCAGTTCCTCCGCATGAGCGCCCACTTCATGCCCCACCAGCACCGCCTTCACTTCAAAGCCGGGCACGGCCTGCGCCAGATCACGCGCCTTTCCGATCAGTTCCAGGCTTACGGGATGCAGACGGCCCCCGCTGATTTCGGCGTACACGAGGATGCCGCTCCACAGGGCCTTGTCCACGGAATCGACCTTGGTTTCCAGCTTTACAAGGGCCTTTTCAGGACAACTCTTTACACAGATGCCGCATACCCTGCACGCGGCATTCAGTTCCGGCTTTCCCCCGACCATGTCAATGGCCCCAAAGGGGCAACGGGTGCGGCAAAGGCCGCAGCCCGTACATTTGCGCTCAACGATTGCGATTTGCGCCACGGTGCTCCCCCCTTTTAAATGAACTTCCACGCTTTGAGAAGGTTATACAGCTTTGGGGCCGAATCCGTTCCCTCCCAGACTTCGTGCCCGGCGTCGCTCTCCGGAGGGAAGATGCGCTCTACCTGCGTAGGGCTTCCGGCAAGACCGTAATGGTTGGGATCCGTATCAAGGAATGCATCCAGGCCCAGCATGTGCACGGGTTTATCCCCCATTTCGCGCGCCGTCTTCAGGCTGGGCAGGCGTGGCACACAGCTGTCCTGCTCCACTGTGACCAGGCATGGGAAGGGCATATGCACGGTTTCGATCACATCCTGCAGCTGCTGCTCGGCATTCACGCCGTCCCCTTCCACCTCGAGTCTGCTGACCCAGGCGGCATGCGGGATGCCCAGGTGTTCGGCAATAGCGGGGCCCACCTGCGCGGTATCGCCGTCTGTGGTCTGCCTGCCGCAGAGGATCAAATCAAAGTCGCCCACGCTCTGAATGGCCTGAGAAAGCGTATAGCTGGTAGCCAACACGTCCGCGCCGCCCAGGCGCCGGTCGGAAAACACATAGCCCTCATCCGCTCCCATCATGTACGCTTCCTTCACCACAGCCTGTGCCTGTGGCGGGCCCATGGTTCCAACCGTTACCGTGCCGCCGTGCTGCTTTTTGAGGCGCAGCGCTGTTTCCAGCGCATATAAATCGTATGGATTCATTTTGCTTGATACCCCGTCTCGCTTCAGCACACCGGTCTTTTCATCTACCTGCACCTTGTTGGTGGAGGGCACCTGCTTGATGCATACGAAGATATTCATCCCTTTCGCCTCCTCTTGTTCGCTCCTTGTGAAGTTGCCCATAAAAAGCGCTTTGCGCATTTTTTCAAGGGATCCAGCCTTCCTCCATTCTACGGGGCAAGGGGGACAAGGCCGTATCTGCATCGGTCAGACGGTAAACGTTTGGTCCCGCAATCCCTTGAAATAGTATACGGCATCGTCTTTAGGCCGGATATCGGTCAGCGCGCCGGTATAGTGCCGCAGGTCGCGGGGCTTATAAGGACGTTTGAGCACCTCTTCCACGTTGACATCAATGCCCAGGCCCGGTTTGTCTCCAATTTTAAGGAAGCCGTTCCTGTACTCAATTTCTTCATCGGTTATGTCAAAGCGGAAAGCGCCGTCCGTGAGCATCATCTCGTGAATAAGGAAATTAGGAGTGCACGCCGCCAGCTGAAGGATGGCGGCATTGGAAATAGGGCCGGAAGGATTATGGAAGCTGACGGGGATATGGCTGGCTTCGCACATGGCCGCAATCTTGCGGCTTTCCAGCATGCCGCCTGTGTGGAAGATATCCGGCTGGGCAATGTCCAACGCCTCTCTGTGCAGAACATCCCAGAAATGATACTTGCCGTAAAAGCGTTCGCCGGCGGCAATGGGTACCACGGCATGATCGCGCACGCGTTTAAGGCTGTCAAGATTATCGGGCACAGTGGGCTCTTCCATCAGCATGGGCCTGAAAGGCGCCAACTCGCGCGATATCTCGATGGCCGTGTATGGATTAAAGCGGCCATGGCACTCGATGAGCAGCTCAATATCCGGCCCAACAGCCTCCCGTACTGCGCTTACGATGGCAACGGCTTTGTCCATCTCGCTCCGGGAAAGGGTCATGTGCGCCTTGCCGAAAGGATCCCACTTGAGGGCCTTCACGCCAAGCGCCACCGTATCCCGGGCCTTGCGCGCAAAATCCTCGGGTTCCCGCGCGCTGACAAACCATGCGTTTGCATACATTTTGACTTCATCGCGCATTTTCCCGCCAATCAGGTTGTAGACGGGCTGATTGTAAAACTTGCCGGCAATATCCCACATGGCGATTTCTATGCCGGAAAGAGCGCTCATCATCACGGGGCCGCCTTTCCAGTAGGAATCGCGATACACTTCAAACCACATCTTTTCAATATCCAGCGGATTGCGCCCCACGATCATGCGCTTCATATCCTCCACGCATCCCTCCAGCGCATGTTCCCGGGTTCCCAGGGAGGCCTCGCCCCAGCCGTATAGCTCCTCATCGGTTTCGACCTTGATAAACGTCCAGTTGGTGCGGTATGCATCCATGGTATAGGTTTTGACATCGGTAATTTTCATGCGGTCTGCTCCTTTTCCCACAGGCGGATGGCATCGCGGTGCTGTCGGGCCAGCATCTCAATGGCTTCATAGTCATCCTGTTCAATAAACGTTTTTTTGAGAATGGATACCCCCGTTCCCGCCACATCCACGCCGTGCGCCAGCAGAATCGGAAGGGTGGCAGGGTTGATCCCTCCCGTGGCCATCAGCGGAATGTGGGGCAGCGGCCCCTTGAGATTCTCAATATAGTGCATGCCCATGTCGTCCGCCGGGAAGAGCTTTACGATGTCTGCTCCTTCCTCCCAGGCCCGGCAGATTTCAGAAGGAGTCATGGCGCCGGGGATGGAAATCATCCCCCGCTTCCGGGTCTCATGGATCACGTCAGGGTTTGTGTTGGGGGAAATGATGTATTCTGCGCCCGCATCATAAGCGGCCTTCACCTCATCTGCGGTGAGGACCGTGCCTGCGCCCAGGCAGATTTGCTCCCCAAAGGCGTTGCGCACGGCCCGCAGCTTCTTGGCGTTGTCGGCAAGAGGTTCCTCCAGCCGATGGTCAAATGTGGATTCGAGGCAGCAGACGCCGGCCTTCAAAAGCGCTTCACAGCAACGGATCAGTTTCTCCGCCGGAATGCCGCGCGCAATGATGACCAGCTTTTCTTTCAACAGACGTTCTTTCGCGTTCATCGCTCTACTCCTTCCCGCACCGTTGCGTGTGGCGCTCTACGCCTTTTTTTGATTCCAGTTTTTATCATAGGGAAGCAGGCAGGCCGAAATGCCGGAATCCACCGTCATCTCCGTTCCGGTTATGGTCGGGGATTTTTCGCAGGCGAGAAAGTATACTGCCGAGGCGATATCCTCCGGAGCCGATTCTTTTCCGGCAGGATATTGATCCCTGCGCCTTTGGGTGGTTTCCTCATCCTGCGCTGCCCAGCGCTCGGTCCAGATGGCGCCCGCAACCAGGGAATTGACGCGGATTCCCAGATACCCCAATTCCACGGCCATGCAGCGCATCATGGCATTGATCGCGGCTTTCGAAGCAGAATACACCACGCGGCCGCTGATGGAGGCATGCGCGTGCACGGAGGAAATCAAAACCATGGAACCGCCGGTGCGTTTCATGATCTCCGCCGCGGCCTGGCAACAGAAAAAGGTGCCACGTGCATTGGCATTCATCACGCTGTCCCATCTTTCCGGCGTTGTGTTGAATGTGTGATACCCGACACCCAGGTGCGCAGCATTGGCCACAAATGCATCCAACCGGCCGAATTCTTTTTCAATTCTTTGAAAGCCCGCGCGAATCTGCCCGATATCTTCCGGATCCATGGCCATTCCAAGAAAAGAGACCGCCGGGAATTCGGCTTTCAAGCGCCTTGCCGCTTCCCCGGCGCAGGCTTCGTCACGGCTGGAGATGCATACATCCCATCCTTCCTGCGCAAAGCGCTGCGCAATGGCATAGCCCGTGTTGCGCGTTGCGCCCGTAATAAATGCAACCTTGCGTCCCATATGTGCTTTTCCTTTCCGCCTATGCGGCCGCTTCATGATTGGATGGTGGAATTGTGTTATGGATTTCTTTTCCATTTTAATTGGAAATTTCTATTGGGGGGGATTTCTCTGCGCCGCTTCTCTTTCGTTTTTTCTTTTCATGTTGCCTTCTC
>DVMG01000228.1 GCA_018715105.1 Candidatus Ventricola intestinavium | reverse complement strand
CCAAACGCCACAAATGGATGGGCCTGCCGCTCATCCGCGGCTGTGTGAACATGGTGGTCATGCTCAAAATGGGGATGGAAACACTTGACAAGAGCACGCAGATGCTGGGCATCATGGAGGAAGAGCCGAGCAAGTTTGAAAAGTGGCTGGCGGAAAAGCTGGGGGCCAATATTGACAAGGTCGTCATGGCGGTGGCGATGGTGCTGGCCCTTGCGCTGAGCCTGTTTCTGTTTGTGGCCCTGCCGTCCGGCGCGGGCACGCTTGTCAACCGCGTGACGGATAACCGCATTCTCATCAACCTGGCCGCAGGCGCCGTGCGCATTGCCATTTTGGTGGGATATATGTGGATCATTGCCTTTGTGCCGGATATCAAACGTGTGTTTATGTATCACGGCGCGGAACACAAAACGGTGTATTGCAACGAGGCGGGGCTGCCCCTGACGCCCCAGAACGCACGCCGCTTTTCCCGGCTGCATCCGCGCTGCGGCACGGCGTTCCTGCTGCTGGTGATGATGATCTCCATCCTCATCGGTTCGGTGGCGGATCAGCTGCTTTTTACGCTCTTTGGCATTGAAAGAATGGGTTTTTTTGCCCGCTTTGGCCGCAGTCTGCTGACGCTGCCAATCGTCACGGGGGTGTCCTATGAAGTGCTCAAGGGGCTGGCCCATGCGGGCGACCATGTGATTGTGCGCGCGCTGCGCTGGCCGGGCATGATGCTTCAGCACCTGACCACGCGCGAGCCGGACGACGCCATGCTGGAGGTGGCCATCGCGTCCATGAAGGCGGCCAAGGCCGGGTCCGCCCATTACAAAGAGCATCTGGATCCCGGCGTATATGCCTATGGCGCGGCGGGAACCGGGACAAATGCCGCAGAAGACGGCGGAAAAGAAGAGGAGGAAGCCGGTTCGCAGGATGCGGGCAGCGCAGCGCAGCGCGAAACGCAGCAGGCGGCAGACGCCGTTGCGGACAGCGGCCGGCCGGCGTGACCATCCGGGAGGCGCTGCGCAGCGCTGCAGACCGGCTTGAGCGCGCCGGCGTGCCGGATGCCGCGCACGATGCCGCACAGATGCTGGCGCATCTGCTTGACGAAAATGCCGTTGCCATGCGCCTGAATGCGGATCGTCCGCTTTCCCCGGAAGCCGGCGAGGCTTACGAGGAGAGGATCGCCCGGCGTGAGGCGCGGGAGCCCATGCAGTATATTCTGGGCGAGACGGGGTTTATGGGATTTCTCTTTCATGTGGAGCCGGGCGTGCTGATCCCCCGGCCGGATACGGAAATCCTGTGTGAAGCCACGCTTGACAGGCTGCATGCCGCGAGCCGGGTGCTGGATATCGGCACGGGTTCCGGCGCGTTGGCAGTGAGCCTGAGCGCGCTCTGCCCCGGATGCGCTGTGACGGCGGTGGACGTGAGCGACGCGGCGCTTGCCGTTGCGCGCGGCAATGCGCTCCGGGTGGGGGCGGACGTGCGCTTTGTGAAAAGCGATTGTTTCGATGCGCTTGAGGGCGAGAAATTTGATGTGATCGTATCCAACCCTCCCTATATTTCCAGCGGGGAGATGGCGCATCTGATGCCGGAAGTGCTCATGGAGCCGGAGAGCGCGCTCTTTGGCGGCGCGGATGGGCTTGATTTTTACCGGCGCATTGCGCGGGAAGCGCCTTGCCACATGAGGCCGGGAGGATGGCTTCTGTTTGAAACCGGCTGGAAGCAGAAAGAGGCTGTCTGCGCGCTGCTCAGGGAACACGTGGGCGAGCCGTTTGCCCTGAGGGATTACGGAGGCAACTGGCGGGTCGCAGGGGCCAGGCTGCGCGTGTAAAGCCCGGTTTCCGGCGAAAACCGGGTTTTGCGAAATGTGTGGGGTTTGCAGGATTAACTAGGATGAACGTGGAGGGAAACCATGCTCGATAAACTGGATTGGGTGCATCCGCGTATGGAAGAGCTGGGCGCGCTGCTTTCCGATCCGAATGTGGTGCAGGATCAGGAAAAGTGGCGTGCGCTCATGCGCGAACACAGCCAGCTGGAACCGCTTGACCAGGCGGTCACCCGTTATGGAAAGCTGCTGGCCGGGCGCGAGGATGCGCAGGCGATGCTGGGCGACCCGGATATGGAGCAGATGGCGCGCGAGGAATTGGCCCAGCTGGATGCGCAGATCACCCGGACAGAAGAGGAAATCCGTCTGCTACTGCTTCCGCGCGACCCGAACGCGGAGCGCAACGTGGTGATGGAAATCCGCAGCGGAGCGGGCGGGGAGGAAGCCGCGCTCTTTGGAACGATGCTCATGCGCATGTACACGCGCTATGCGGAGCGCCGGGGCTGGCGCGTGGAGATCATCGATGCGAACATGACTGAGCTGGGCGGGGTGAAGGAGGCGGTCTTTGTCATCGCGGGAGAGGGGGCTTTCAGCCGCCTGCGCTATGAGAGCGGAGTGCATCGTGTGCAGCGTGTGCCCGTGACGGAGAGCAACGGCAAGCGGCAGACCTCCACCGCCACGGTGGCCGTCCTGCCGGAGGCGCAGGAGGTGGATGTGAAGATCGATCCCAACGACCTGCGCATGGACGTCTACCGCGCCTCGGGGCACGGCGGCCAATACATCAACAAGACGGACAGCGCCGTGCGGATCACGCATCTTCCGACAGGAATGGTTGTGACCTGCCAGGATGAGAAGAGCCAGCTGAAAAACCGGGAAAAGGCCATGCGCGTCCTCCGGGCACGGCTGTATGAAAAACTGCAGGCCGAAAAAGACGCTGCATACGCCCAAAACCGCCGCGATCAGGTGGGCACGGGCGACCGCAGCGAACGGATCCGCACATACAACTTTAACGAAGGACGTGTGACGGATCACCGCATCGGCAAGACGGTGTATACCATCGATGCCTTTGTGGACGGCGACATGGATGAGATTATCGATCCGCTGATCTATACGGATCAGCAAAATCAGCTCAGGGCCCGGACGGAAAAGGCGTAAAGCGCGTGCCTGCGGCATATCCTGCTGCGGGTGAGTGCATGATGTCAGAAAAAACAATGGCCGCGGTGCTGCTTTCCACGCTGTGCGGCGTGCTGGGCACCGGCGTGGGCGGCCTGACAGGGGCGCTGCTGGGAATGCGGGGCAAGCGGCTGATCCCGCTCCTGTTTCATCTGTCAAGCGGCATGATGATCGCGGTGGTCTGCTTTGAGCTGCTTCCGGAGGCGTATGCGATGAGCCTCGGCGCGGCTGTGATGGGGATGATGCTGGGGGTGCTGTGTGTGATGGCGCTCTCCGTGGCGCTTGACCGGCATAAGACGCAGCAAACGGATGCCGCGGCCATGCGGCGCACAGGGCTGCTTGTGCTGCTTTCGCTGGCGCTGCATAATTTTCCGGAGGGATTGGCCGTGGGCGCCGGCTTTGCGGCGGAACCGA
>DVMG01000227.1 GCA_018715105.1 Candidatus Ventricola intestinavium | reverse complement strand
CCGGTGCATTGGGAAAAACGTGGTGTAAAACACTGAAGGATCGAACAGGCAGCGCTTTTGCCCACGACACAAGCGCCATGCGCTCCCTGTCTCCCTCCCCATGTCCCGGATACATGCACAGGGTCACGATTCCTCCCGGCATGATCAGCCGCAGCGCCGCCTGGGCGGCGGCAAGCGTCGTCTCAACTTTCGTCGTCACGCCGTGCGCGGCTCCGGGAAGCCAGCCAAGGTTAAACATCACGGCAGATGGCTGTCCCTCTACATGCCGCTCCATCGTCTCATGCCCGGCCTGCAGCAAGGTGGCACGCCCCCGCATATGGGCCTGCTCAAGCCGGGCCCCGGTGCTGGCGAGAGCCTCCGGCTGAACATCGAAGGCATAAACACGTCCGTTTTCTCCGACGAGCCCGCACAGAAGCAGCGTATCGTGCCCGTTTCCCATCGTGGCGTCCACGACCGTATCCCCCGGCAGAACCGTGCGGCGCACATAGTCTGCGGCCAGCCGCCGTGCATTGCTCAGCATAAAGCGCGCTTCCTGCACCGGATTCTCAGTTTCCATCTTCCGCCTCCTTTCCTTCGTAAAACAGATGCCAGTAGACAACCTGGTTTTCCTGCAGGCCGACATCCAGCTGTGCGATGCGCCCCGATGCGGTCATGCAGGCATAGCGAAGCGTCGCTTCGCCGTTTTGCAGAGCCGTCATCTCACCGGAAGGCGGCTCGCCGCGCGCCTCTCCTTCCATGTAAAGCGTGCCGCCCGATGCATACAGTTCTTCATCACAGCGAAAGAGCGATGTCGCCTCCTGCACACTCATTCCGACGGTCAGTCCCCGGGGGCCGGCAATGTCCTGCCCGCTCACAGAGAGCCCCCATACGATTTCTTCTCCTGTCTGCTCTTCAAGGCCCAACTGAACCACGGCCCCCTCATAAAGCAGGATGCGCCCGCCGCCGGCCGGCAGGGTCTGCACCTCCACCGGCTCTCCCAGCCAGGAGACCAGCTCATACACCGGCGTGCCCAGCGCCGGATGGCCCAGGATCTGCAAATCCTCCTCGGAAAACAGGATTTCCCCGTTGGGAATCGCCAGGGCCTCGCCCAGCTGCCTGCCGGCGATTTCCTGCGCGGTGCGCACGCCCGCTTCCGCCTGTGCCTGGGTGGAATCCGCCGCCTTCATGCGGATCGCGTGGATGACACCGTCTTCCCCCACCACATACGTCAGCGTGTATTCCCGCACGGCGGCGGCGTCCGTCATGTCATAGGTGATCCACTCAAGGCCGTACAGGCCCTGTTCCCCTACATAGGCCCAGCTCCAGCCCATACCGGATTCCTGGGTATTCAGCACAACGAGCTGCGATTCGGCTGAAGAAGGGATTTGCGTGCTTCCAAGCGCCTCGTCAAGCGTCATCCCCACGCGCACGCCGCGGCAATCCGTCACCTGCGATGTGCGCACATCAATTTCCAGGATATCCTCCGCCAAAGAGGGGGGCACGCTACGCGCGAGAACTGTGCCAAATTCATACTCAATCAGGTATTCACCCGGCCGTGAGGGATCTGCCGTCTGCGCGGGATCATTCACGATTGAGAGCGCTGCCAATGCCCGCGTGAATTCCTCCATCCAGTTTACGGCGGCCTGCGCGTGATACTCCTGCCCGAGCGCCCCGCGTATGGGTATCAGGAGCAGCGCCGTCATCAGCAACGCGGGAAGCTTCCTCCGCATCCAAATCTCCGCCCTTTCTTCTAGATCCTGCCGCCGTCCTGCACGCGTTTTGCGTTTTCGCCCTTGCATTTTTTCCAATCCATGGTATCATAATGAATGTATCTCACAGACGGGGCTGGTCATCCGTATTATACCAGAATTCCTGTCTGACCGAAAGGAGTAATTTCCGTGTCTGACTCTCTTGAGCAGGGTTGCTCTCCCAGCGAATGCGGCACAAAAGCCGCCTGCGCCGGATGCGGCCACAATCCTCATGCCGCCGCTCCTGAGGCCAAGGAACCGCCCAAGGTGCGCAAAGTGATCGGCGTGGTCAGCGGCAAGGGCGGCGTCGGCAAATCGCTTGTCTCCGGTGAGCTGGCGGTCATGCTGCGGCGTATGGGTTATCGTGTCGGGATTCTGGATGCCGACATCACCGGCCCGTCAATTCCGCGCATGTTCGGGCTCCATGAAAAGGCATTTGGAGATGGCGAGCACATCTTTCCCGCTGAAACCGAGACCGGCATCCGTGTCATGTCCATCAATCTCATGCTGGAAAACGATGATTCACCCGTCATCTGGCGTGGTCCGGTCATTGCCGGTGCGGTCAAACAATTCTGGGAGGATGTCTCCTGGGGTGAATTGGACGTCATGATCATCGATATGCCCCCCGGAACAGGCGATGTGCCGCTGACCGTGTTCCAGAGCATCCCGCTTGACGGCGTGGTGGTCGTTTCCACCCCGCAGGATCTGGTGGGCATGATCGTGCGCAAGGCCGTCCACATGGCCACCATGATGCACATTCCCGTCCTGGGGCTGGTGGAAAACATGTCCTATGCCCTGTGCCCGGATTGCGGCAAACGCATTGATCTGTTCGGCAAGTCCCGCATTGCGCAGGAGGCCGCCGAGCTGGGGCTGCCCGTGCTTGCCCAGCTTCCCTTTGACGCAGCCTCTGCCGCGCTCTGCGATGAAGGAACCATCGAGTCCGTTGACAACCCGTTGATGGCGGACGCGGCCATGG
>DVMG01000226.1 GCA_018715105.1 Candidatus Ventricola intestinavium | reverse complement strand
CGGCCATGAAAAAGCGGGTCAGCCTTTCACCACCCGCTTTTGTGTCATGCCTTTTTGTCAAACTTTTCTCCGCAGTTTTTGCATGTGATCGTCACATTCCCCACTCCGCGCGGGATGCGCAGGCGCGCCCTGCACTTGGGGCAGGTGAAGTAACGGTATTTTTTGCTGTTTTTCACCCGGTTGAACCATTCGGTCACCGCCCGGCGCATTTTCTGCGTCTTTTCCATATACACCTGGTTTTCATGCGCGCGCTGATAGCGGTTCTTGCTCAGCATCCGCACAAACGCCACGATGAGCAGCGCATCCGCCAGCAGTGTCAGAAGAAAAAGCCCCAGCAGGGAACCGGCAAGCGTCAGCACCAGCGCCGTGACCACCATGGCGAGGCTGAGCTGGTCCGCGCCGTACCGGCCCGACATGAACCGCGCAAACGACGCGCGGATTTTATCGAAGAACCCCATGTTCATCATCCTCCCGAAAGGGTTTCTTAAAATCGGCAACCTCAGCATACGGCACGGCGGGCCAAATGTCAACCGTTTTTCTTTCCCGGTCATTCCTTGCAATTTACGCAAAGCTCTGCTATACTCTTTCGCAAACAGACTGCAAAGGAGGCCCCGCGATGGAGAGGCTGACTCCGCAGCACGCCTGTGAGGCGCTGCTGCTGCGCATCCAGGCGCTGATCCTGCAGAAGGGCCGTGTGCTCGCCGCCATCGACGGCATGGCCTCCAGCGGCAAAACCACGTTGGCCGGCGCGCTGGCCGAGGCGATTCCCGGCTGCCATGTCGTGCATGTGGACGACTTTTTCCTGCCTGCGCAGCGCCGCGCCGATGTGCGCGCGCGGCTTACGGCCAATGCCGACCTTGAGCGGCTTGACGCCGACGTGCTTGCCCCTCTGTGTGCCGGAAAGGACGCCCTCTTTCGCCCCTTCCGCTGCCATCCGGAGCCCGCGTTTCTCCCGCCTGTGCGCATCCCGGCGGATTTTCAAGCCGTGATCGTTGAAGGAGCTTACAGCCTGCATCCCCTGCTGGCGGACCGCTATGACCTGCGCGTCGTCATGACCATCGGGGTGGATACGCAGCGCGCCCGCATCCGCGCGCGCAACGGAGAGGCGATGCTCGCCCGGTTTGAAAGCGAATGGATTCCGCTTGAAAACCGGCACATCCGCGTGCATCGCCTGCTTGAAAGATGCGATGTGCGCATCGACGTGCCCTAGTCTGGCCCCGGGAGCGCAGCGCGGGATCTCTCCTTTCCGGCGGGAATCAGGCGTTTTTTCCCCCCCCGCCGCAAAAAAGGCCGGTCTCCGTCCGGCCGATCCTAAAAGCCTGCCGTCTCAATATGATCCAGACAGCGCTCCCCAAAGGGCTCCAGCTCTCTGCGCGCCAGCCTGAACTGTTCGGGCACGGCAAGTTCGCCCGGCTCATGGGCATCCAGGCCGATGATCACGCGCACGCCCTCTTCCCGCGCAATCTCAAAAAACGCCGGATGCGGGTAGCTCTTTCTGCGCGTAAAATACGAGATAAACCTGTCATGGGTGTTGTATTCCATGGGCAGGTTTTTTTCCCTGCATGCCTGGCACAGATCCCGCGCCGCCGCGCGGCAGTTCTCGTCAAAGCGGGGATAGCTGCGCATAAACAGATCCGGATGCGCCAGATAGGCAAACAGGCCGGTTTCCATCCCGCGCACCGTGCTTTCCACATAGCGGCGCAGCTCGCCCGGCGTGCGCGCCGAGCCAAAGTACATGCCCGTCTCATCGGAGTTTTCATAATGATTCCCCAGGATCAGATAATCAAGCTCCTTTTGCGCCGCCATATCGGCAAGCCAGCCCATGTAATCGGGAAAATACTCACATTCAAATCCGATCAGGATGCGGATGCGGTCTTTATATTTTTCTTTCAGGGCGCGAATGCTCTGCAGATAGTCCTCCATCTGAGAAAGATGCATACGCACGTGCGGATGCGCATAGCCGGATGCATACGGCCATGGCACATGGTCGGAAAACCCCAGCTCGTCAAACCCCTGCGAGAGGGCAGCGAGCACATATTCCTCGTCCGTCCCCTCCGCATGACCGCAGCGGGCCGTGTGCGTGTGATAATTCGCCTTCATGCCTGCTTTTCACCCCTCTATGCCAATCCGCGTACAGGGAACGCGGCCCTCGGTCAGATCGCTGATGCGGTGGCGGCCATGGCCGATGATGACTGTGGTGCCGCGAAGCGCCGCCTCCAGCGCATATTCCAGCTTGGCATGCGCGCCGTTAGCCCCCGTGCGCGAGGAGCCCAGGCAGTGTCTTTGCAGCTCGCGCACCCGTGCCGTGAGCGTGTGAGCGTCGTGGGCGAGCACATCCCGCACAAGCGTGGAGGGATCCTTCGGGTCGGCGTAAATGCCTTCGGTCGATGTCATGATCAGCAGCATCCGGGCCGTCACAAGGCCGGCGATGACGGCCGCCGTCTCGTCGTTATCCACGCATTCATGCACCTCGCGCTGCTCCCGGCGAAGGGCGGAAAGCTCCCATTTGCGGTTTTCCTCGTCGGAAACCGGATCGTTGTAATTGACGATGGGGATCGCCCCTTGATCCCGTGCCCGCAGGAAGAGCCGCCGGATGTGCTCGCGCTTCTCCGCGTCATTAAAATGCTGGTGTTCCACCAGCACCTGGCGCACGGAATATTCCTGACGGATAAAGTGGCGGTACTGCTCCATCAGAATGGCCTGCCCCTGCGCGGCATAATCCGTCTTGGCATCCATGCTGTCACACGTGAGCTCACGGCCTGTGCGCTTGATGTAATCAAGCCGGCCAATCTCGGCTGCGCCGCTCGTCACCCAGATCATGCCCGGCCGCAGCTCGCGGCCCAGGCGGGAAAAGATGTTATAGTCAAGATCCGCCTCTTCCTGGCGGATGAGCGCCATGGAACCGATCTTGCCGACCAGGTCAAAGTCATAATGCATACAACGAGCCTTCCCTTCTTCTCTCTTCTCTGCTTTTTCGCTCCGGTTATTTGTGATATCGCTCTCCCGAGGCGATCTTGAGCGCGCGGTAGAGCTGCTCAAGCAGCATCACGCGCGCGAGCTGATGGGGAAATGTCAGAGGCGAAAACGAGAGCCGCAGCCGGGCGCGGGCGGTCACTTCCGGCGAAAGCCCCAGGGAACCGCCGATCACAAACACCACGCGCCGCCCCGCATCAAAATAGCCGGAAAGCGTCCTGGACAGGCTCACTGAATCCATCTGCCGGCCCTCGATGCACAGCGCGACGACGAGATCATCCTCGCGGATTTTTTGCAGAATGGCGCGCCCCTCCCGCATGCGGACCTGCTCTTCCAGCGCCGGGGAACCGTTGGCCGGTTCAGGAAGATCGGGCAGTTCAATCTCTTCCACGCGGGCAAAGCGCGCAAGGCGCTTTTTGTATTCATCCGCCGCGTCGCGCCAGTATCGCTCCCGAAGCCGGCCCACACAGATAAGCGCAAGATTCACGGCTTCATCCCTCCCAGCAGCACCGCCGCACACATGGCCAGCAAAGAAAACAGAAGCAGCAGCTTTTCCCGCCCTGTGAAATGCAGGCCCGCAAGCGGCTGCGCAGGCGCGCGGGACGCACGGGCCGCATACACCCGCAGAAAAACCGCGTAAAACGCCAGGCAGCCCAGCAGCCTCACCAGGCAGGAAAGCAGCGTCAACCCCTCAAACAGCGCGGAAAGCCCCGCGTAAGAGAGGATCACAAGGGTCAGGTTATAGCAGCCGTGCACCAGCATGGGCGCCAGAAGGGAGCCCGTTTTATGCATCACCGCGCACAGCAGCCCGCCCAAAAGAGCGTAGACGGCAAACGCCGCGCCGAATCCACCCGCGCCGCCCATATGCACGATCGCAAAGCACAAAGAGGAGACAAGCGCCGCGCGCACACGGCCAAGCCGCTCCAGCGCACCCGTCAGGTATCCCCGAAAGAACAGCTCTTCAAACACAGGCGCCAGCAGCGCGCTTTTGAGCAGCTGCGGCAGAAAGAGCCGCGCGCTGCGGCCCACAGCCATGCCCGCCGCCTCCCGGGGAGCGCCGCTTTTCGCAAAGCTGCCGATCATATCGGCAAGCAGCGTTGCCGGGCATACGGCCAGCACTCCCAGCAGACACAGGCACAGCGTATGCTGCTCAGACAGCGCGCGCATGCGCACCCGGTTCCCCGGATCGCCGCCGGGCACGCACAGCCCCAGATAGGCCGCGCCCCCAAAGACCAGAACCGTCACCGCGCCGTCAAGCGCCATTTGCCCCGGCGCAGGCAGCGCCATGCGGGCGCTGAATATCCGCGCCAGATTCACAGTCAGGCAGACGCCCAGCGTCAAAAGGAGCGCTCTGCGCGTTTGCACACGCCGTCGCGCCCTTGGGATCGTTCCTCTTCTTTTTTCGCCCATGCCGCTCATTGGTCAAACACGTAATCCCGCTGGATCACATAGCTGACGGCAAAGAGCACGATATCCACCGGAATCTTGATCACGGCGGCAGAAATGGGCAGCACCGTGGGCAGATACTGCACCAGCGCCGCGCCGATGGCCGCCTGCACCACGGCCAGGGCATAATACTTGACCATGGAATGCCTGCCGCCGCGTCCGGAAAACACCGTATGCTTGTTGAGGTGATAGTTCACCTGGGAGGAAACCAGGCGCGCCAGCGCGTAGCTGATCAGCGGAGAGATCCTCAGCCCGAGGCACAGCCAGTAAAGCAGATAATCCACGGCAAAGGAAGTCACCGAGGAAAACAGATACCGGAAGATCACCAGATAGATGCGGAAAGCATCCCGCACGGGGTTGAAGTGGCTGCCCGCATTGTCGTCGATATAGATCGTCTCAATGGAAACCTCGTATACGCCAATCTTCATATCCCGAAGTTTGAGCAGCACATTCATTTCATACTCATAGCGTTCCCCTTCAATGAGGATCATCGCCTCCAGCGCACACCGGGGCAGCGCGCGCAGGCCGGTCTGCGTGTCGCGCACGCGCACGCCGCTGGCCAGCTCATATACAGCCCGCGTGATGCGGTTTCCCCAGCGGCTCTTAAAGGGCACATCGCCTGAAAATTCACGCGAGCCCAGCACGAGGGTATTCGGGTGTTCTTCCAGCGCCGCAATCAGCCGCAGAATGTCGCGCACGGTGTGCTGGCCGTCCGCATCCGCGGTGACGATGCCCTTTAAATCCGGCCAACGAAGAAGGGCCGCATTGATGCCCGTCTTCAGCGCCCGTCCCTTGCCCTGATTGACCGCGTGCACCTCCACCGCGGCGCCCAATGCACGGCACGCCTCGAAGACAGGCGCATAGGTTTCCTTTCCGCCGTCGTCTACCAGCAGCACGTCAAGCCGCTGGGCGATCAGCTCCCGGGTCAGCGTGATCAGCCGTTCATCCGGTTTATAGGCGGGAATCAGCACAATCACACGGTTTTGTTCCATCGGATCCATGGGGTTCTCCCTTGCAGATATCGGTTGATATTATGCGTGCCCGCAGGCACATACACGTGAGCAGTATACAGCCTGTGAAAGAAAAAGTCAATGAAAACCGCTCTTTGAAGGCCGCTTGAGGAGGCATGGATGCGCAAATCCCCCATGAGGCGGGAAGAAGCCGGCGCCGCCCCTTGCACCCCTCCCCCCTTTGTGCTACAATTCAGGAAAGCCTTGCCAAACCATACAGGATGGGCCGAACGTTTTATGATTTTGCGCCGCTTCCTCAGGCGGACGCGCATATACAAGGAGGTTCTCGCCATGGAGCAGAGAAATGAACCGATGAATCCCCCCGCTGCGGAAAGAAAAAAGCGCATCCTTTCCGGCATTCAGCCTTCCGGCACCCCCACGCTTGGCAATTACATCGGCGCCATGCGCAACTGGAAACTGCTTGAAGATCAGTATGACTGCCTGTATATGATCGCCGACCTGCACGCCATCACGGTCCGGCAGGAGCCCGCCAAGCTGCGCGCGCAGTCCCTGCAGATGCTCTCCCTGCTGCTGGCCATCGGCCTTGATCCGGAAAAGAACGTGCTTTTTTTCCAGAGCCATGTTCACCAGCATGCGGAGATGGGCTGGCTGCTCAACTGCTTCACCTACATGGGGGAGATGAGCCGCATGACCCAGTTTAAGGACAAGAGCGCCAAGCATGCGGACAACATCAACTGCGGCCTGTTTACCTACCCCGTGCTCATGGCGGGCGATATCCTGCTTTATCAGGCCAATCTTGTGCCCGTGGGCGCGGATCAGACCCAGCATCTGGAGATCTGCCGCGACATTGCCACGCGCTTGAACGCTTTATACAGCGGTGTCTTCACCATTCCGGAAGGATATTCCCCCAAGATCGGGGCGCGCGTGATGAGCCTGCAGGATCCGAAGCGCAAGATGTCCAAATCCGATCCGGAGGATTGCTTTATCGGCATCCTGGATACCCCGGACACTGTGCGCCGCAAATACCGCCGCGCGGTCACCGATTCCGACGCGCAGATCCGCTTTGACCCGGAAAACAAGCCCGGTGTCTCCAATCTGCTTTCCATCCTCTGCGCGCTGACGGGAGAGACCATGGAAAGCCTGGTGGCCTCCCTGGAGGGAAAGGGCTATGGAGATCTTAAAAACGCCGTGACGGAGGCCACCGTGGAGACGCTCAAACCCATTCAGGAGCGCTTTGGCCAATTCATCGGCGACAAGGCGTATCTGGAGAGCGTCTACCGGGAAGGCGCCCAGCGGGCCTCCCGCATCGCAGAGCGCACGCTTTCAAAAGCCATGAAAAAGATCGGCTTCGTCGCCAAATAAAACGCCCTCCTGCCGGATTTCGAGGTTCTTCCCCCTTTACAACCCCATATTTAGTGGTATAATACGTGTAAAGGCACAAGATACAGGAGGTCTTCACTATGTGCAGTGTCCATGTTACGGGCGGAAGCTGCCCGCAGCCCGAGGTTGAGGCTTACATCGCCCGCGGTCGGGAGCTCTATGGCCGCACCCCCGACAGCATTGATATCCGCCTGGATGGCGAATATGTCGAGCTTGCGTATCATTTCCAGAACCAGCCTTTCCACCGCATTCGCCGGATCACCGGTTATTTGGTGGGCACGCTGGATCGATTCAACAACGCAAAGCGCGCCGAAGAGCGGGACCGCGTCAAGCACGGCATCGCCCTTCAGTAAAGGGCCTTTGCAGAAAGAAAGCTTCTGCGAAGAAGGTTTCATCCGCCGGTTGGTTAAAGCGATGCGCCCGCCGGCCTTCCCGCATGCACGTTTGCGCGCCGTTGACGGCGGATCTTTTTAAAAAGATTTTCAGGGACGAGGCAGAATGCCGGCATTCTGCCTCGTTCTTTTTCTTGCGCGGGTTTTCCATGCGTTAAAAAGCGCTGGATCCGCCGGCCACAAGAAAAAATGCGTGAAATTTTATCATTACTCATGGTAATTCACCCCGCAAGATGATACAATGAGGGCTGGAAACATTCGGCTAAACCATGCCTTTATCGAGGGGAACCATAGAGGGGGAGATACTGCCATGCGGATTGGTTCAAAGCCGTTCTATAAGCTGCTTCTGTTTGCGTTGATTGCGCTTGTGCTCATCATGGCTGTCACGATCACGCTCAATGCCACAAGGCTTCATCATGCCATTCAGGAGCGAACGTTTTCCTATGTGACCGATGTCACCCGGCAGCTCACTGCGGATATCGACAACCGCATCCAGAAGGTCATGGTGGATCTTTCCTCGCTTTGCGACAGCCTGATGCATCTGGATTCACCGGATGCGCTTTCTGATTTTCTGCAGCGCAAAACCGAAATGCTCGGCTTCACATCCATCGTCTACATCGGGGCGGACGGCACGGTTTCAAAAGCCGCATCCGGCATCGAAGAGCCGCTCTCCCTCCCCGGTGTGCAGGCCTCTTTGCAGGGAAACACAGGCGTCTCCTTTTTAAACGGGGAGGATATCCTCTACACCATTCCCGTCATCCTCAACGAAGAGGTTGCCGGCGTGTTGGGCGGCATACGAAGCAAAGCGAATATGCAGGAACTCATTTCGACGGACTGTTTTTCCGGAACGGGGCTGACGTGCATCATCGACTCCGGCGGCAGCGTGGTCATCTCCCCCACGCAGGTCGATCCGTTCCTTCAGCTGGACAGCCTGTTCACATCCAGCCCGGAAGGCAAAACCGCCCGGTCGATCCGCAGGATGCAGGAGGATATGGTCAGCGGGCAGAGCGGCATTTTCAGCTTCCGTTCGGCCTCTGGAAGCGACCTGATTCTGTCTTACAACCCGCTTTCCCATTTTTCCTGGGTGCTGCTCACGCTCGTGCCAAGCGACGTCATCGCCTCCCATGTCAACGGCTCCATGTTCTGGCTGTACGGGATCATCGGCGTGGTGGTGGTGCTGATGCTGCTCACCCTGTTTGCCCTGTACGCCAGTCAGCGTTATCATTACAGGCAGATGGAGGAAGCCGCCTTTACCGACAGAGTGACCGGAGGCATGACCAACGCCGCCTTCCAGCTCAAGTGCGAAAGCCTTCTGCCCAAGGCGCCGGCCAACACATACTGCATTGCGCTGATGAACATCCGCAATTTCAAGCTGATCAATGAGCACTTTGGAAGCGAACATGGCAACGATGTGCTTGCCTGCATCATGCACACGCTGCAAAAAAGCATGGACGGCGCGGAGGGTTTTGCTTCCCGTGCGGATGCGGACAGCTTTTTCCTCTGCCTGAAAAGCGGCACGCGCGAAGAGGTCGCCCGAAAGATGCGGCAGCTGACGGACAGCATTTGCGCAGAGGTCGTCAAGCTGCGCTGGTATCTGGGCGCCCCCTATTCCTTTTCCCTCCAGACCGGGGCCTATATCGTGGATAATCCATCCCTTGAAATCACCATCATGCAGGACAGAGCTTCCATGGCCTGCCGCAGCCGCTCTTCCTTTGAGGACGGTTCATGCAAATTCTACGACGACTCCATGCTCAGGCGGATGCGCCGGGAGGAAGAGCTCAACATGCTGTTTGAAAGCGCGCTGGAGCATCACGAGTTTGTCGTGACGCTTCAGCCCAAGGTCCGGCTTTCCGACGAGCGCATCGGCGGCGCGGAGGCCCTCGTCCGCTGGGTACATCCGCAGCAGGGAATGATTTATCCCGGCGAATTCATTCCGCTGTTTGAGCAGAACGGCCGGATCTGCCGGCTGGATCTGTATATCTTTGAAGAGGTCTGCCGTACCCTGCACGCCTGGCAGCAGGCCGGCAAGCCGCTTTTCCCTGTTTCTGTCAACCTTTCCCGGCAGCATTTCAGCGATCCGCATTTTCTGGATACCTATGTGGAGATTGCCACCCGTTATGAAATTCCGCGGGACATGCTTGAACTGGAGCTGACCGAATCCATCTTCTTTGACGACCAGGGCATTGAAAACACCAAACAGCAGATCAAGGAGATGCACCGCCTGGGCTTCCGCTGCTCGCTGGATGACTTTGGTTCGGGCTATTCCTCGCTGGGCCTGCTCGTGGAATTCGACATCGATGTCATCAAGCTTGACCGCCGCTTCTTCCTGGATATTTCCAATGCGAAAAGCCGCGATGTGATCGCCTCGATCGTGGAACTGGCCCACCGGATCGGCCTTTCCACGGTGGCGGAAGGCATCGAGACGCAGGAGCAACTGGATCTGCTCAAGGGCATCGGATGTGACATGGTGCAGGGATACATCTATTCCAAACCGCTGTCTGTGGCCGAATTTGAAGTCTGGTTTCAAAGCAGGGAGCAGCAGGCAGGGTAACGCATGACCGGCCGGGCGCGGCAGCGCGCCGGCCGTTTTTTTGCGGGCGCCTTATCCTCCCC
The DNA here is from genome assembly GCA_018715105.1 of Candidatus Ventricola intestinavium. Taxonomy (GTDB): domain Bacteria; phylum Bacillota; class Clostridia; order Christensenellales; family Aristaeellaceae; genus Ventricola; species Ventricola intestinavium. The sequence continues at coordinate 8,932 of DVMG01000226.1, read as the reverse complement.
TTGCATGCGCAGAACATTGGGTGTATACTGTAAAAAAATGGGAGGATGAAATCCCGCGTTCTTTCATGCTCCTGCCGGCGCCGGGCGTGTTTTTCTCTCTCCGCGCGCATGAAGCCGGGGCCGCCGCATCCTCCATCAGGCAGGCACAACCGCAGACACTACCATCGAAAGGATGAACAGGCCATGTTTCCATTTCAGTATTATACCCCTACCCGCGTCGTGTTTGGAACCGGCACGGAAAACCAGGTGGGCACGCTTGTCCGGGCACAGGGTTCCAAAAAGGTGCTGATCCATTATGGCAGCGGCAGTGTCGTGCGCTCGGGGCTGCTTGACCGCGTAAAAGCGTCGCTATGCGAGGCGGGCGTCGCCTTTGTGGAGCTGGGCGGAGCCGTGCCCAATCCGCGTCTGTCCCTGGTATACCGGGGCATCGAGCTGTGCCGTGCCGAGGGGGTGGATTTTATCCTGGCCGTCGGCGGGGGAAGCGCCATTGATTCGGGCAAAGCCATCGGCTATGGCGTGGCCAATGAGGGCGATGTGTGGGATTTTTATGCCCATACCCGCGTGCCGTCCGCCTGCCTGCCCATTGGCGTGGTGCTCACGCTGGCGGCAACCGGGAGCGAAATGAGCAATTCCTCCGTCATCACCAAGGATGAGGGCGGGATCAAGCGCTCCTGCAACACCGATTTGGGCCGCCCCGTGTTCGCCGTCATGAATCCGGAGCTCACGCTCACCCTGCCTGACTACCAGACCAGTTGCGGCTGCACGGATATCCTCATGCATACCATGGAGCGCTACTTCACCAACGGCGGCAGCATGGAGATCACCGACAGCATGGCCGAGGCGCTGATGCGCACGGTCATCGCGAAAGCGAAGATCCTGCATGCCGATCCGCAGAACCTGGACGCCCGCGCAGAGGTGATGTGGGCGGGCAGCCTGTCCCACAACGGCCTGACGGGCTGCGGCAATGACGGCGGCGACTGGGCGACGCACATGCTCGAGCATGAAATCGGCGGCATGTTTGACGTGGCGCACGGCGCGGGCCTCGCCGCCATATGGGGGAGCTGGGCGCGCTATGTGATGGACAGCTGTCTGAGCCGGTTTGTCCGCTTCGCGGTGAACGTGATGGGGATTGAAAGCAGCTCGGACGAGCGCGCTGTTGCTCTGGCGGGAATTCAGGCCATGGAAGCATTCTTTGCCGAAATCGGCATGCCCACCCGCATTCCCGGCCTGGGCATCGCGCCCACGCACGAACAGCTTGAGCAGATGGCAAAGAGCTGCGCTGCCGCCTGCGGCGGGGTAAAGGGATCCGCCCGCCCGCTGCGCGAGGCGGATATGCTTGCCATCTATGAAATGGCCATGGAAGCGTGAGCGCCTGCGCATCTGCGCCGGCAAGCCTGCTTCCCGTTTCGCCAAAAATCCTAGCCCGGATATACACTCAGGGAGATCTCTCCGAAGAAGGAGAGATCTCCCTGTTTGCCTTTAAGGGGCCCCCGGCCTCTTTTTCCTCCGCTTTCCGGTTTCTGCGCGCGCCGGGCATGGAGAATTTTTCCCCCGCCTGCTCCCGGCGCATGCGGCGCCTCCCCCCCGGAGGGGGCGGCTTATCTCCGGGCGTATACGCAGGTGACGATTCCCTTTTCAGCGCTCTGGCTGAGCAGGCGCAGCGCAATCCGATTTTCCTGCTGATCAAACAGGCGGATGCCGCTTCCCAAAATCACCGGGATCACCGACAGATGGTATTCGTCAATCCGATCCGCCCGCATCAGTTGGCGGGCTATGTCTGCCCCGCCGCAGACCCAGATATCCCGTCCCGGTTCCGAACGCAGCCTGTCAATCAGCGCCGGAGGAGACTCCTGCGTAAACGAAACCTCCCCTTCTTCCTCCCCATCCGGCGGCTCATGCGAAATCACATGGCATCGTTTTCCCGGATACGCCCACTCCTGCGGGGATAATTCGGTTTTCACCTGCCGGTATGTCCGCATCCCCATCACAATCGTGTCGATCCGCTTCATCAGTTCTTTATATCCATGATCCCCCGGTGGAGAATCCGCTTCCCCCTGCAGCCAGTCCACGCCGCCCTTTTCATCCGCGATGAAGCCATCCACGCTGACGGCGATGTAAAGAATCACCTTTCTCTTTTCTCTCATCGCTTTCCCACGTTCCTCCTTTTTCCGCTTTTCCTGTTTGGAACGGCCCCTTCTCCTCCGGCATGGGGCCGTTTCTCTCATCCCAGCTCCAGGCGCACGCGGCTTGTGCCCGCGCGGTCCTTGGTCACGATCACCTTTTTATCGATGCGCCTTTGCAGCTCCTCCACATGGGAGATGATGCCCACCAGCCGCTCGCCCTGGGTCAGTGCGGAAAGCACGCCGAGCGCCTGGGAAAGCGCCTGTGCATCCAGGGAACCAAATCCCTCGTCCACAAACAGCGAATCAAGCCGCACGCCGCCCGCGCCGGACTGCACCTCGTCGCTCAACCCCAATGCCAGCGAAAGCGACGCCAGAAAGGATTCGCCGCCGGAGAGCGTGCGCACATCCCGCTTGCTGCCGTTCGTATGGTCGACGACCTCCATGTCCAGCCCGCTCTGGCTGCGCTGGTTGCTGGCCGTCCGCCTGCGGCGCAGTTCATACTGGCCGGCCGTCATCTCGCCAAGGCGCCGGTTGGCCCGCGCAATCACGCGGTCAAAGCACGCCATCTGCACATAGGTTTCCAGCGTCACCTTGTCCCTTCCGGGAATGGTGCCGCCGGCCGTCGCCGCCAGGGCAGCGACCTGCCGGCTCTTCTCCCGGCGGATATCCGCTTCCCGGATCTCTTCTTCCAGGCGTTCGAGGAGCCGGCTGTTCGTGGTCAGGCGGGTGTGCAGCGCGCGGCCCTCTTCCTCCAGCCGGGTCATTTCGTTTGCAAGCGCCTCGCTTTGTGCCTCCAGCGCGCTGAGCGGCTCCTGCTCCTTTTCCTCTCCTTCCTCTGCAAGCTGGGCGCGCAGCGTGTCCTGTCTTTCCTTCAGGCGGGTGAGCGTTTCCCGCGCTTCCTGCCATGCCTGCTGCGCCCTTTCAAGGCCCGCGAGGATCGCCTGCCGCTGCTCCTGCATGCCGCTCAGCTGGAAGCAGGCCTGTGTCTCGCTTTCATAGGGCAGGTTTTTGCGCAGCGCCTGGGCCTGGCGGCTCTTTTCCTCCGCCTGCGCGGTCAGGGCGGCGGCTCTCTTCTCCTTCTGCTGGGCCTCTTCAAAAAGCTGCTGCTCCTCCTGTTCTTTGGCAGGAATCTTCGCCTGCGTGCGGCGCAGGTCGTCCGCGCGTTTTTTCAGCTTTTCGCTTTCGGCCTGCCTTTCCCGCTCCTCGCGGAGGATCTTCTCCTGTTCCTGGCGAGCGCTTTGCATCAGGCTCTCGGGCTGGAAGGCGCCAAGCAGCTCCTGGGCTTCCTCGCGGACGCGCCTGAGGGCCGCCGCATGATCGCCGGCCGTGCGCTCGGCCTGCGCGTGGCGCTCAGCTGCCGCCTCTTCCGCCTCCACCCGGGAGGCGCGCAGGGCGTCAAGCTGAGCCTGGGTCGGCGCTTCCCGTTCCATCGCTGCGGGAGCGGGATGATGCACGGACCCACAGACCGGGCAGGGCTCCCCCTCCCTCAGCCGGCACGCAAGCAGGCCGGCCTGCGTGCCGAAAAAAGCCGCCTCCACCCGCGCATATTCTTCCTGAAGGCGCTCTTTTTTCTTCATTGCGTCCGCATCAAGCAGCCGGGCCCGCTGCAGCCGGGCCGCCTGCACGCCCAGCTCCTTCCCCGCCTCCAGCAGCCGGGTCATCCGTTCGCGCCGCTCTCCCAGGCGGCGCGCGTCTTCCTCCGCCTTCACCTGGCGGGCCGAAACATCGTCAAGCGCGGCCACCATCTCCCGCGCTTTGGCGATGTCCGCATGCAGCCTGTTTCGCTGCGCATGGGTCTTTTCCGCTTCGCCGGCCAGGCGCGACGCCTCCGTCCGCGCATCCTCGGCCGCTTTGGCAAGGGCGTCCGCGCGTCCATAGTCCTCCAGCCTGTCCTTCAGCGCGCCTATCCGGGCGGCGAGTTCCTCCGCCTGCGGGCGCCTGGCGGCGGCGGCTTCCTGCTCCTTTGAGCACTCCGCCTCCCGGCGCACGGCCTGTTCCATGCGCGCGGTCCCCTCCGCCAGTTCCCTGCGTGCAGCCTCCATCTTTCTTGCGCGACCGATGCGCTCGCTCAGCGCCGCGCTCTGCCGGCGCAGGCCGTTCTGCCGCTCATCGAGCTCATCCCGGCGCCGCTCATCCTCGCGGACACCCTGCCAGGCGAGCTCCATAGCCCTGCCAAGGGCGTCAAAGCGCATCGGCTGGACGAGCGGCCCCAGTTCCTTTTCAAGAGAGGGCGGCGCCGTCAGGCGGGATGCATCCTGCACGGCGGCGCGCTCCGCCTCCTCCGCATCCCGGCGAAGCTGCGCGCTGCGGCTGGTCAATTCTTTTTGCAGCGTATCAAACCGCTCGGTGTGAAAGATCCTGCGCAGGATGGCCCGCCTTTCCTCTGTGCCCGCCAGAAGCAGGCGCTTAAACTCGCCCTGCGCGATCATCCCGATCTGCGCAAACTGCGCGCGCGTCAGGCCGATCAGGCTCTCGATCTCCTGCGTCACATCGCGGTAGCTGGCGACCACATGCCCGTCGGGGCGGGTCAGCAGGGCGTCGGCCTTCTGCGTGGTCATGCCGGTGCCGCGCCGTCTGGGACGCTCGTATTCCGGATTGCGGCGCACCACGTACGTCTTCCCCCGCAGCGAAAACGTCAGCTCCACATAGGTGTCCGTTCCCCCTTCAGCGTATTGGCTGCGCAGCATGGCGCCGCTACGCTCCTGCCCGCTCGCCTCCCCGTAAAGCGCAAAGGTGATCGCGTCAAAAATCGTCGTTTTTCCCGCGCCTGTATCCCCCGTTATCAGATACAGCCCGCTCGTGCCCAGGGCGTCAAAATCCACGCATGTCTTTCGGGCATAGGGGCCAAAGGCGCTCATCTCAAGCCGAACCGGTCTCATCCTTCGTCCTCCCAGATCGTCTCCATCATGCCCTTCAGCAGCGTTCGCTGGGCGTCAGTCATCGGCATGCCGTTCTGCGCGCTGTAAAGCTCCTCAAACAGCTCGAGCGGCGAGCGTTCCAGCGAAGCGCCCGCCTCAAATTCCGCCTGGCCTGCGCGCGTGCGCGCATTGTCATAGAGAACCTGCATCAGGTTGGGATAAACGGCGGTCAGCCTGGAGGCCGCATCCGGCACATCCTGCTCATCGGTCAGAATGACCTGCACATAATCCTGCGTGCCCTCCCGCGCTCCGATCAGGTCGTCAAACCGGCCGCGGAGTCTTCGCATGGCATGAACCGGCGTAAAGAACAGCGGCGTGACGGCGAGATCCCCTTTTTTTCCCAGCTCCACGAGCAGGGCGCATTTGGGCCGGCCGGCCTCGGAAAAGGCATAGCACAGCGGCGAACCGCAGTATCGCACCCGGCCCCCGCACAGGCTCTGGGCCGTGTGCAGGTGCCCCAGGGCCACATAGTCAAACGGCGAGAACACGTCCGCATCCACGCTGTCCAGCCCGCCAACGCTCACCTCTTCAGACTCGCTTCTGCTGGCGCCGGTCACAAACTGATGCGCTACCAGCACATGGCGGTCCGCCGGATCGATGTTCATCCGCTCGATTGCCGCCGCCATCGCGGCGGTGTAGCCCTCGATATCCTCCCGCCCAAGCGCGGCGCGCACATGGGCCGGCTTGATAAACGGCAGCAGATGAATGTGCACAGCGCCGTATAAATCCGAAAGCGTCACGCAGCGCACATCCCCGTCAAATACGGGGGAAACATGCACGCCGCTTGCCCCCATCAGCCGGGAGCCGAATGCGATGCGCTCCGCGCTGTCGTGATTCCCGGAGATCATCAGCACAGGGCTTCCCTGCGCACTCATCCGGGTGAGAAAGGCGTCAAACAGCGCCACGGCCTCCGCCGGCGGCACCGGTCTGTCGTAAATATCGCCGGCGATGATCGTGGCATCCGCCTGCCTGGCCATGACGAGCGCCTGGTCGAGCATCGCCTGCTGTTCTTCCAGCAGGCTGGTTTCAAACACCCGCTTGCCCAGGTGCAGGTCGGACAGGTGCAAAAGCCTCATGCGGGATCCTCCTTTTCCCTGTTTTATCCTGCTTCAATATCCCCATTATACACGCTTTGCCACACGCCGGCAATCCCGCCTTGACAGCACGCGCCGCCGTCCTTACAATGGATACAAGGAAAGGATCCCGGAGGGCCGGAGGACTCCGTGAAAGGCGTCTTATAAAAATCCTTCTATAGAAACCCTTTTATGGAAAGCCTTCTCTGGAAAGCGCCCGTAAGAGGGCCTCCCTTCTCCCCGCGCCGGGCGTGCACAGCCGCATCAGGCTGGCCCCGGCTTCACACCGACTTTATTTTACAGGACGGTCTACGATGAACAGACACACCCTTTTTCCCCGCCGCATCACCGCGGCACACGCCTTTTTTCTGGGCGCCCTGCTGGCCTTTTTGGCGCTCGGGCCGGCCATCTGGCCTTATGGCGGACGGTTTGTCACCCGCGGGGACTATATCGAGCAGCAGCTTCCCTTCATTCTGGAAACGCGGCGTATTCTGCGCGGAGGGCTGAACAGCTACAGCTTTCATACGTTTCTGGGAGCGCCGGCAGTGGGCAGCTATGCGTTCTATACGCTGGGCAGCGTGTTCGTGTGGCCGCTGGCGCTTTTGCCTCAGGCGCTGATTCCCTTCGGCATCAGCGTGATGGCGGTGCTCAAGCACGCGGTGTGCGCGCTGACCTCCTTTTGCTATCTGCGCAGAATGATCGGCCAGGCGCGCCTCGCGCTGCTGGGATGCGTGCTCTACACCTTTTCCTCCTTTACCGTTGTCAACACCCAGTTTTACCACTTCACGGAGGTCATCGCCTTTTTTCCTCTGATTCTGCTGGGGCTTGAGATCGCCATGAGCCCGTCCCCACGCTATGGGCTGCTGGCACTGTTTTGCGGCGTCAACACCCTGACCAACTACTATTTCATGCTCTCCAGCGCGCTGATGGCCGCACTGTATTTTTCCTTCCGCTTTTTTTCGGAGGACTGGAAGGGCGTACGTTCCCTGCGGCGCGTTCTGGCCGTTTTGTTTGAGTGTGCCGTCGGCTGTGCGCTGGCAGGTGTGCTTCTTCTGCCTGCCATGCTCTTTATGCTCAGCATCACGCGCACCGGAGCGAGCGAAATCTCCTTGCTTGCCCAGCGCTATCCGCTGAGCGTGCTGCTTGAACGGCTGCGCACGCTGCTCATGCCCATCGAAAGCGGCGTGGTTCACGCTTATTATGGGGATGCAGGCAGCTGGAGCTCCACGGCGGCTTATCTGCCCGTGCTGGGCATGACCGGCGCGACGGCCTTTTTCTTCATGAAGGGATGCCAGCGCTGGCTCAAGGCGCTTCTTGCCACGCTGTGCGTATTCAGCTGCATTCCCGCGCTGTGCGGCCTGTTTGTGCTGGAAACCAACACGGGCTACACGCGCTGGTGGTATGGCCTGTCCCTGATGCTGACCGCAGCAACCCTCTATGCGCTGCGTTCCGACGGGGCCTGTGAAGCTTCCAGCCCCGCTTCGCTCATTCCCGTGGAAAAGCGCGCTGTGCTTATGCGTTCTTTTATTGGGCTTTCGGTGCTCGTGGCGCTGCTCACCGTGCCGTTTTTGCTGCCGCAGAGCATGCTTGACGCGCTGAACTCCCACGGCGGTATGGCCTCACGCATCGCCCAGTTCCTGCTCAACCGCCGGACAGGCGCATACAGCAGCGACGTATTCCGCATGCTCTCCCTTTCCCTCACGCTGCTGGGCGGCGGGGCGATGCTGCTGCTCCTGCTGCGGCCCCTTCGGTGGCAGGCCGCGCTGGCGCTGGTCGGCCTGGTGAGCGTCCTGCAGTACGGCGGCTACATCGCGGTGGGCGACCGCTTTCTCCTCTCCGGCAGCGAAACCCCCGGCCAGGGAATCTACACGCTCGATGAAATCGCCTCTCCCACCCTCGCATCGCTCGATCTGCCGGAAGAGGATGCGTTCAAGCGCATCGACTACGGGCCCAAGCTGCGCAACTACGGGCTGCTTCGCGGCGCTTCCTCGCTGACGAGCTTCATGTCGCTTCGCACCTCGACGGTAGGCCGGTTTGTCTCCATGGCAGGGTTTGGTTATGACGAATCCACTACGGTGAAGCCGCCGGACGGATCGGCCGCCATTCGGGCTTTTCTGAGCGTAACCGAATACCACCAGATCGATGAGACGCCTGTGCCCGAGGGCTTTGTCTACGACCGTGAGGAAAACGGTTTTTCCGTCTATACAAATCCCAACGCGGTGCCCATGGGCTTCCTGCAGACCACATGCACCGGCACCTATCATCAGCGCATGGAGCCGGACACCGTGGCTCAGGTGATGCTCGCCAGCGTGACGCTTGATGACGCGCAGCTTGAGCGGTTTTCCGGCAGGATGGAGATTCTGGATGTTGGCCACATTCCCTCCTGGCAGGAAAGCGCCGCAAGGCTGCGTGAAAATGCCTGCGACCGATTTGAAATTCACGCTTCCGGTTTCACCGCGCATATCGACGCTCAGGATGCCGGTCTCCTCGTGTTCACCATCCCTTATGACAAGGGCTTTCGCGCCACAGTCGATGGCCGGGAAACCGAGATCATCCCCTGTGATGTGGCTTTCATGAGCGTGTGGGTCGAGCCGGGCGAGCATGAAATTGCCTTTACCTATCAAACGCGCGCTCTGGATCTGGGGCTGGCCATGAGCGCCTGCGCGGCAGGGGCTTTGGCTGTCTACGTCTTCATCATGAAAAAGCGGGCATCAAAGAGCTGAGGCCCGGCCGTCTTTCCCTCTCCCCTTTTCCAAAAATGGGATGACATCTTTTCGATCCCCTATCTGTCCCCCTATCTGGAAAGGGGCGACTAAAA
>DVMG01000225.1 GCA_018715105.1 Candidatus Ventricola intestinavium | reverse complement strand
GAGGTGGGCTATGTCCGCCGAAGCGGCAAGAATCTGGTGGCCACCCCCAAGGGGGTACAGCTGATGGAAACGGTGCCCCCGGAGATCGCCTCGCCGGAGACGACGGGCCGCTGGGAGCGCGCGCTTGCCCGGATTGCGCGCGGAGAGGGCGGGGAAACCCGCTTCCGCGAGGGGATCGCGCGCCTTGCGGCGTTTCTGGTCGCGCAGGCGGATGCCGCGCCGGACGTGCCCTTTGAAAGGGAGACGCGCCGGAGCAGGGGAAAGCGCCCGCAGGATCTGGGTGTGGCCTGCCCCCTTTGCGCAAAGGGAAAGATCGCAGAAAATACCAAAGCGTTTTACTGCACACGTTTTCGCGAGGGATGCACGTTTACGCTCTGGAAAGACGCGCTCACCCGCTCCGGAGGACCGGTATTCACGCAAAAGCTGCTTCGGCTTTGCATGGAAAAAGGAGAAGTGCGCGGCTCGACCGGCGTTATCCGGTATGAAAACGGACAGGTTCGATTCATGCCGGCGGCGCAGCAAAGGCCCGCACCCGGCAGGGATGCCGGGGCGCGGACGGAAACATCCGGCCCAGGCGAGCCGTGACGGGCCGGGCTGCGGCCATTGTGACAGGAAAAAAGGGGGATCCATTTGCTGTATTCACAACAGGACATTCAGGACAACCGGCTCAGGGCGCGGAAGGAAGCCCTGCTGACAGCCGTGCTTGCGCTGCCCTTCCTTGCGGCGGCCATTGCGGGATTTGTGGTGCGCGCGGAGCTGCTGTGCATCGCGGGATGCGCGCTGTTATGCGCGGTGGTGATCCTGATGACGGATCTGCGCCTGATGCCCGTGGTGCGCTACGGCCGTTTTTTGCAGGATGTGCAGACCGGCCTTTCCCGCACGACAGCGGGCACGCTTGTGCGGCTTGGACAGGATGAGGTCTATCAGGACGGTGTCTATTTCCGGGAGCTCATCCTCAACATCTATGAAGATCTGTCCGAAGAGGGGGAGCGGCGTTTCCTTCTGGAATGGGGAAGACCGTGCCCTCATGCGCTTGTGGGGCGCGACGTGGCGGTGACAAGCCACGGAAACTTTGTGCTGGATGTGAGGCCGCTGGGGCGGCAGGAACAGGAGGTGCAGGCATGAACGGCAAGCGCGATGTCATGGTCTGTGTCACAGGGCAGAGAACATGCGAGCGCCTCATTCGGGAAGGGGCGCAGATTGCCGGCATCAAAGGGGTCGGTGTGCATGTGGTGCACGTCGCCCACGAGGGAGAGCGCTTTATGAGCAGCGCGGAAAATGAGGCGGAGGCGCTTGAATACCTGCTGCGGCGCAGCAACGATGTGGGCGCGGATATGACGGTATTGCATGCGCGGGATCCCAAGGCGGCGCTGTGCGACTATGCCGTCCGCAACGGCATTGGCTGCGTGGTGCTGGGCGTTGCCCCGGGGCCGGATGCGCTTGCCTTTGCCCGGGCGCTGGAAGCAAAGCTGCCGGGGGTTGAAATCTGCCCGGTGATGGCGTGAGGGGCCTGCGCAGCGCCGCGCGGCTGGAAGAAAGAGCCCTTGTGTTTGTGCGCCGGTGCACGGCGCGCTTTCGGGCGCTTTCCCTTCGCCTTGAAGGCGGAGAGGGGACGCGCGGCGCGCTCTTTTTCCTCCTGCTTGCGCTGATCGGCGCATGCATGTTTCTGCTCAACGTGCATACGCCGCTGCAAATGGATGATTATGATTACAGCATCAGCTGGAGCACCGGGGAGCCGCTTTGCGGCTTTAGGGACGTCATCGCGTCTCAGGCGGCGCACTATATGCTTTGGGGCGGGCGCAGCGTTGTGCATGCGCTTGCTCAGGGATTCCTCTATCTGGGAAAGCATGTGTTCAATGTTGCCAACACGGCGGCCTATCTGCTGCTGCTGCTTGAAGTCTATGCGCTGGCCCGCCCGCGTGGGCGGCGCTTTTGCTGGGCGCTTTTGCTGGGAGAGCATGTGTTTCTTTTCACGTGCGTGCCGTTTTTCGGCACCGTGTTTCTGTGGCTGGATGGCGCGTGCAATTACCTTTGGGGAACGCTGATTGCGCTGTGGCCGCTGCTGATCCTGCGCAGCGCACGGGAAGGCGGCTTTTTTTCCCGCGGACGGGCGCGCGGCCTGCTCGCTGTGCCGCTGTGTTTTCTGGCAGGGTGGACGAATGAAAACACGGCCTGCGGCGTGCTGGCGCTGACGGCCGCGGTGCTTGGCTGGGATGCGCTTTCGGGCCGGCGCGTGCGCGCATGGCAGGGGGCGGCGCTGCTTTTTCAGGCGGCCGGCGCCGCGGTGATGATCCTGGCGCCGGGCAATTTTGCGCGGGCCTCCGGTTATGTGTATGACTCCATGGCGTTGGAGCTTCTGCGCCGGCTGGGCGTCACGGCGGCCTATACGGGGGTCTATGCAGGCGGCCTGCTTGTGCTGCTGGTGTTTGCCCGTTCCCTGACGTGCGCGTTGAAGATCCCATGCCGTGCGGGCTGGGCGGCCGCGTTGGCAGGGGGCGGCCTGCTGGCCGCGCTGGCCATGGCGGCCTCCCCGGAACTTTCCGACCGGTCGTTTACCGGCGTTATGCTGCTGCTGCTTTCCGCCGTGATGACGCTGGTTGGGGATCTCGGCGCCGGCACGCGTGTTTTTGACACGGCAAAGTGGGCTTCCCTTCCCCTCATGATGCTGCTGGCCGTCTATGGCGGCTATCAGGCGCTTGGCGACGTGACGGCGCATGAGGCGGCCTGGGCTGCGCAGATCGAAAAGGCCCAGGAAGCCGCCGCACGGGGAGAGACATGCATCACGCTTCAAAGCGTGAAAAGCACCTCGCGCTTTACCATGGATATCCTGCTGGCGCCAGAGCCGCAGCAGTGGCCTAACAGCACGCTGGGGCGTGTGCTGGGAATCGAGATTTACGGAGAATAGCGGCGCCACTGTGCCTGCATCCTGTGCTCCCAGGATGATGACGGCGTGCGTTTGTGTAAAAGCGATGCAAATTGCAAAGCCTGAGTCTGGCAACTGCGTCCACGCGCTTGACAATCCACTGACGGCTCATTATAATTAAACGTATGTTGCCACGAAGAAGCTGAAAGGAAGAGAGCAAACTATGAAAAAGGGAACCGCGTTGATCGCCATGCTTCTGGCGGCGGCGCTGATGCTGAGCGGCTGCAATCTGGTCGGCTATGACAGCGAGCTTGATGGCGCACAGGTGGTGGCCAGGGTGGACGGCACCGATATCACCAAGGCCGAATGGCTTGCTTACCGTGATTATCTGGCCAGTTACTACCAGCAGTATTATCAGCAGTATTTCGGCATCTCCATGCCGATGACCGATGAAGATGTGGCCGCCTATGGGGAGACCGCACTCGAGCAGATGATCGAATCCCTCGTGATCGAGGAGAAGCTGGCCGAACTGGGCTTTGATCCGCTTGGCGAGGAAGACGCCGCCGAGGTGGAAGCGTATGCCGATGATATGCTCGATTTTTATAAGCTGATGATCCGTTATCAGAATTACCCGGATCTGGAAACCGTCGAGGAAGAAGCGGAGCGCCTTGCCGCCGAGGCGGAGGCCACGCCTGATGAGGCGACAGCGGATGAAGCCTCCGGGGAGGAGACCGCCGCAGACGCGGACGGCGATGCGGGGGATGAAGCGGATGCATCCACGGATTCCCAGCAGGGTGAAGAGGCGACCAGCGGCGAAGCGCCTAAGGCCACCATCACCAATGCTCAGCTGGATGAGATGCTCACAAACGACCTCAACACCCTGGGCTATACGCGCGATTATTTTGTGCAGAACCAGACGGCCACCGTGCAGAACCAGCTGCTCTATGAATATGTGACGGCGGATGTCACCGTCTCGGATGAGGAAGTGCTGGAGGAGTTTGCCAGCCGCGTGGCCTCCCAGAAGGAGACGTACGATGCAACGCCGACCGCCTATGCTTCGGCTGAAAACAACGGCACAACGCTGTATTATACGCCGGAAGGTTATCGCGGCGTGAAGAACCTGCTCATCAGCCTGTCGGATGAGAGGCAGACGGAGCTGGACGAGCTGAACGACACGCTGACCACCGCGCAAAATGCGCTTGACGATGCGCAGACGCAGCTGGATGAGCTTCAGGCCGAGGATACATCCTCTTATGACGAGGAGACGATGGCCGCTTATGACGAGCAGGTTGCCGCGTTGGAAGAAACCCTTGCCCAGTCTCAGACCACGATGGAGGACACGCAGGCGCAGATCGATGCGGTGACGGAGGAGGCTTTTGCCGAAATCCTGCCCACGGCGCAGGAAGTGCTCGCCAAAGCACAGGCAGGGGAAGACTTTGATGAGCTGATTGCCGCTTATGGCACGGACCCCGGCATGGAAAGCGAACCCAACAAGAGCCGCGGCTATCTCGTCTGCGAGGGCCTTTCCCTCTATGAGCAGAGCTTCCAGGATGCTGCGATGGCCCTTGAATCGGTGGGCGATATCAGCGATCTGGTCAAGACAAGTTACGGCTACCACATTCTCCAGTATGCGGCCGATGTGCCTTCCGGAGAGGTGGAGATCACCGACGAAATCAAGACCGATATCCATGACGATCTGCTTCAGACGGCTCAGGATGCCGCGTATGAAGCGGCGATCACCCAGTGGGTGTCCGAGGCCGATGTAGAAACGTTCCCCAAGGTCATGGAGTAAGTGAAGCCGGAATGAAACGGGCCGCATCTCTTGGGCGGCTAAGCGCGGAAGGAAAGCTTTTCCCAGGTGGAAGGAGCTTTTCTTCCGCCTTTTTGTGTTTCGGATGAAAAAGCCGCGCGCTTTGAAATGGAACCGGATTTCTGCGCAAATCCTTATAAATTCCTGAAATCTGCGTGGTATCCTGTATGCATCAACAGAAAAGGAGAAAAATGATGCAAACCATCCACAAAAATTCCGGCCTTTCCAGCACGGCGATCAAGATGATCGCGCTGGCCTGCATGGTGCTTGACCACATTCACTATTTTTTTGAATTCACCGGAGCGGTGCCTGTGTTTTTTTCCATGGCCGGCCGGCTGGCCGCGCCGCTTTTTCTCTTCTGCCTGGCGGAAGGATTTGCCCACACGCATGACCGGCGCCGCTATTTTCTGAGGATTTATCTCATCGCGGCGGCGATGTCCGCGCTGCTTTACATGATGGCATTTTACGGATTGTTTGTCCGGGAAGACGGCTTTTATCCGCTCAATGGCATGATGACCACATGCGCGATCCTCCTGATCATCTGGCAGGGCTTTGACTGGCTGAAAGCGCGCCGCTTTGTGCGCGGCGGGCTGGCCATTTTCGGCCCGCTCGCCCTGCCGTTTGTGGCGGTGAGGCTACTGGCGCTCGTTCCCTCGTCAAGCGGCATTCCCGGTTTTCTCTGCACGACGCTCCTTCCGCTGTGGGGCTGGTTGTCCCCGGATGCCAGCCTGCCGGTGCTGCTTGCGGGCATCTTTCTGTATCCCCTGCGCAGCCGGCGCGGGCTGCAGGCGGCGGTGTTTGCGGCGGCGACCCTGCTTTATCACGTTGTTTTTGTCGGTTTCATGGTTTCCCGCCTGCCCGGGTTTTCCCCGGTGCAGATGTTAACC
>DVMG01000224.1 GCA_018715105.1 Candidatus Ventricola intestinavium | reverse complement strand
ATGTTTTTAAACTCAATTATAATTTGGATGGCACGCTGAATTCCGGCAAATTGTGGATTTTTGTCTATGATGACGGCGTGCGCTTTGAGGCGGATTATGATGTCAGCGCAACGGAGGAAGTGCGCGGCGAGCTGGCTGCTTATCTCAGCGAACTCAATTCAAAGCTGCGCATGTGCAGTTTTTATCTGGAAGAGGATGGCACGATCGGCAACGGCTATTTTCTCTATACGGATCTCCAGGTGCCCACGCAGGACATTCTGGGGGATTGCCGTGTGACGGTGCTCAGCAACCTGGAATCCTATTCTGAGGCAATTGCGGATATCCTTTACGGAGGAAAAACGGCGGCGGAAGTTCTGTAAAAGGCCGCGCCCTTTCGCTCGGAGGGAGCGAGAGGGAAGACGAAAAACCCATACGGGCGCATGGATGCGGGACGGGCCATGCGCCTGTTTTTTGCTTTGCCGCGGAGGAAAGCTCCCCTTTTGCCGGGCTTCTGGATTCGGAGAAAGGCGGCAATCTTCCCCTTTTCCTTTGTGCATAAATCTGGTAAAATAAGACAAAGAAATGCGGCGTCGAAAAACAAAAGGAGAAACGGAGGATCAAGATGATTGAGTTTGGAACGGGCGGCTGGCGCGCCGTCATCGGAGATGTATTCACGCGCGCCAATATTGAACGCGTGGCGGCGGCTGTCGCAAGACGCATGAAGCGCGAAGGCGTGGCGCAGGAGGGATTCTGCATCGGCTATGACAGGCGGTTTCTGAGCCGCGAATCGGCCATCTGGTTTTCACAGGTCATGGCTGCGGAGGGAGTCAAGCTCTATTTCGTCAACCTGGCCGCCCCGACTCCGCAGATCATGTTCACGGTCAAGAACATGGGCCTGCCCTATGGCGCGGCTGTGACTGCCAGCCATAACCCGGCGATTTACAACGGCATCAAGCTTTTTATCCGCGGCGGACGGGATGCCACGGAGGATGTGACCCGCGCGGTTGGCGAGGAAGCCAACGCGCTGACGGATGCGGAGATCCGCCGGATGCCTTTTGACGAGGCGCTCCGGGGAGGGCAGGTCACGTTCATTGATCCGCGGGACAAATACCTCGACTCCATCATGGAGAAGATCGATATGGAGGCCATTCGCGCGCGCCGGCCGCGGATCGTGCTGGACCCGATGTACGGCGTGAGCCTGACCGGGCTGATGACCATCCTGCTGACCGCGCGCTGCGATGTGGATGTGATCAATGACCGGCATGACGCCTTCTTTGGCGGACATCTGCCGGCGCCGAATCCGGATACGCTGCGCGACCTGCAGGGATCGGTGGCGGATCATCATGCGGATATCGGCATTGCCACGGACGGGGACGCCGACCGCCTGGGGATCATTGACGAACAGGGACGCTATGTGTCGGCCAATGATGTGCTGGTGCTGTTATACTATTACCTGCTCAAATACAAGGGCTGGAAGGGACCGGCTGTGCGCAATATCGCCACCACACACAGGCTCGACCGCGTTGCCCAGGCGTTCGGAGAGACGTGTTATGAGGTTCCGGTGGGATTTAAATACATTTCCGCCGCCATGGAAGAGCATGATGCTCTGATCGGCGGAGAATCCTCCGGCGGCCTGACCGTGCGCGGCCATATCAGCGGAAAGGATGGGCTGTATGCCGCCTCGCTGCTCGTGGAGATGGTGAGCGTGACGAGAAAGCCGCTCTCCGCGCTGCTCAGGGAGATAAACGATGCATTTGGCGCGATGTATATGGCCGAGTATGACTGGGCGCTGACCCCGCAGAGCAGGCAGAGCATCCATGATCGCGTGATGGTGCAAAAGAGCCTGCCAGACTTTGGCGTGCACGTCCAAAAGGTCAGCTATCTGGACGGCTGCAAGGTGTATTTTGACGAGGGATTTATCATCACCCGTTTTTCCGGCACGGAACCGCGCGTGCGCATTTTTGCGGAGATGCCTACACGCGAACAGGCGCGCGACCTGGTGCGCCGGATGGCGGAGTTTACTTCCCTGCCATTTGAAGACTGAGGGGGATAACACGGATGAAACAGCCCATCCTGCTTTGCTACAATCTGGAAGGCGAACGCCTGAACCGGATCCGCCTGGCGGCGATGCGCCTGAAGATTCGCGTCAGGCCCGTAAAAAAAGAGGAATACGGAAAGGCCCTGGGCGCGTTGTGCGGCCTTTTTCCCCTGGAGGAAGAGGCGGGGGAGCCGGGCGGATTTGACGATGAGATGCTTGTGATGGCCAATTTTCCCGCCGGGATGATGAATCTGCTGCTTCAGACGATGCGGCGTACCGGCGTGACGCCCGTGGCCCTCAAGGCGGTGCTCACGCCGACCAATGCGGCGTGGGATTCTGTCCGGCTGCACGAAGAGATTGCTGCAGAACACGCAGCTCTGTCGGGCGGCACGGGCCCCGTGCATGGAAGAGGGTGACGGAGATCTTTTCAGGAAAAACCCGCGCCTGATTTCCGTGCGCATTGCAGAGCAGCTGGGTGTGGAGCCGTGCAAACGGTGCAACCCGGCGTAACCCGATATTAAACAGACTGCTGCAAAGAAGGATCCCCCGACAGAAGCCGGGGGATCCTTCTTTGCAGGCGGAGGGCAGCCACCGGTGGTCAATAT